>CAZLTD010000015.1:0-5962 GCA_964562385.1 uncultured Desulfobacula sp. | reverse complement strand
TTTAAAATAACTACCCGTTTCATCTCATCCTCCAAATGAGATGGGCCGGCCCTCTGCGTGGGCCGGCCCCCTTTTTTTTAAGTTGACAAACAAATTCAAGCCCTTAAATTTGATCATATTTATTTTATATTAAGAAGGAGATATTATGCCTGACCTGACAGCGATTTTTGAAACCAGCAAGGGAACCATTAATGTGACATTGTTTGCAGACCAGACACCACTGACCTGCGCAAGCTTTGCCAACCTTGCCAAAAGAGAATATTATAACGGCCTTAAATTCCACCGGGTGATCAGCGACTTCATGATCCAGGGCGGGTGCCCGTACGGCAACGGCATGGGCGGCCCCGGTTATGAGTTCAAGGACGAATGCAAAAAAGATTTGAAACACGACAAACCCGGCATCCTCTCCATGGCCAATGCAGGCCCCGGTACCAACGGCAGCCAGTTTTTCATCACCCACGGCCCCACCCCCCATCTTGACGGTATGCATACGGTTTTCGGCGCTGTTAACGGTGATGAGGACCAGAAGGTCGTCGACAGTATTGCCCAGGGTGATGTCATTGAGAGTGTCACCATCAAAGGAAATACCGGATCTTTGTTCAAAAAAATGAAATCAGATGTTGATGCATGGAATAAGGTGTTGAACAAGCAGTTCCCCAAACTGCCCAAATAATCCCCATGTTATAGAGAAAACAAAAAGGCCGGATTTAAAAAAATCCGGCCTTTGTTATTTCTTAATTCAGCTGATCGGTTTCAGCGAATATCGATATAAAGCGGTATCGTGTGCTGCAGGCTGCTGCTCTCTTCTGTATCTCCCAGACGCCAGTTTTCCACATAAATGCCCCGGTCGGTTATCGTGTCTGCCATCCCTTTAATATTGATCAAAGGATGCCGGGAAAACACATTGGGCAGTCCATAGGTCAGGCTGCAGACCAGGCACTTGCCCGGCCGTTGTGTCAGGACAAATGCCAGGACAACCCTGCCCTCATTCGCCGATATAAATTCAAGCCGGATGTCATAGGCTCCCTCGGATGCATCGCCATAAAGTGCTTCAAAAAACTGATCGCTTTTATCAGCCGGCAATAGTTCATCAAGAAAATCCTGTGTAAATATCTGGGTAAGTTCGGCTTGATCCATGAGGTTTTTTCTATCCTTTAATCCATATAGTTTTACTAAAAGCGCAAAATATACTTTTATTAAACCTGCAAGGGAAAATCAAGATTAAAATTCCATGGCCCTGTGCGGCCCAAAGCTCCCTTCCACAACTTTTAGGTGCCGTTGTAAAAATTATCAGTCCACAGTCTGAACAGGATAATCAGCACCTTTCCAGGCATAGATACCACCGGCAAACCGGTAAACGTTTTTATATCCCAGTTTTGCAGCCCACATGGCCCCGTTATGGCTCCGGGTACATTTGACAAATCCGCAGTAAATTATAATGGTTCTGTTTTTATCAGGGCCCAGCAGTTTTTCAAAATCCTCTTTGGTTTTGCCGGCTGTTTCACCGGTCTGCCAGGTATCCATTTCCGGGATGGGGAAAAGAATCTGTACAGCCCCGGGGACATGGGCTTTTTTATAACTTTTTTCATAGGGCATGGTATCGACAATCACCATATCTTTTTTCTCATCCATCCATTTTTTAAGCTCTTGAGTCGATACAACATCATACCCGCCGCGCATGACTTCACGGACCAGCTTTACCGCCCCTTTTTCCTTTTCAACTTCCTTTTTAAACTTTCCATCTAACAGTGCACTGGCCGGCATGGCAATCATCAGCACACAAAGCCCGGCAATCAGGGCTGTCATCTTTGTTTTAAGTGATTTCATTATGTTACCTTACTCCTTTTTGTAATAGTTTCTTAAAAATACAGGATTATGTTTATTCCTGAAACGCCAGATATAAAGATAGAGTACTGACAGGATCATCAGAACATCGCGTAAAAGTGACGTTTTTAAACTGGAAAATGCTTTGGCTTCGGGGTCTTGTGGCCCAAAACAGCCGCAGTCAATATCGTACCCCATATAAAGGGCCCAGCTTAAGATTAGGGCAAAGCCCAGCAACAGCCCCAGGATTCCACCAAGACTGCCCTTAATATCTGCCACAAGCCCGATACCCAGTACAAGCTCCAGGCACGAAATCAAAATGGCTGCCGGATACGACATCCCGGGTCCTATAATGGCAAATGCATCAATGATCCTGGAAAAGGCGGCAAAATCCGCGGCCTTGATGCCCCCGGAGACAATAAACACCACTCCCAAAATTATTCTGACACACTGATACATTTTTTTGGATGTCAAGATACCCCTCACAAGAATATCCCTCCCCGGTTTCAAGTCCTCTGGTTTTCCCCTATTGCAACCTGTCAATATCCATTCTCGCGCATACTAGTAAAAATGCGGTCAACAATCAAATTGATTAATCCAATAATTTTGCCGTACCAAAATAGATTTTTCTGATAACGCGTATAAAACCAGGTTACCTGTGTCTATATATTCAATATATTGAACCGGCCTTCTATTTGTGATAAATTAAGATGATTTTCCCTGAACTGCCGGACAGGGTTTCATATTGTCACCGGGACGGCGGGAAAGATAATTCAAAAAATGGATTTTCAAAATTTATGATACCTCTTAAACTTGAAAAAGGTTTTAACCTGCCTTTGGCCGGGATGCCGGACATCAGCACCATCCGGCTGCCGGAACCCGACACCGTGGCGGTATCTGCCATGGACATCCCCTATATCCGACCCAAAATCCTTGTAAAACAGGGGGAGAAGGTCAAGTGCGGGACCCCGCTTTTCTGTGACAAACGAAACAAATGCATCCTCTATCTGTCACCGGGCACAGGCCATATAAAACAGATTGTATTCGGTCCGCGCCGAAAACTGATTGAAATCGTGATCCAGCTGGACAGGATGGCCGCAGAACCGGACAGCCATGTTCAGTTTAAGACCGTCACCCAGGATGAATTAGACACCACTCCCCGTTCAACACTGGTCAAAATGATCCAGGACGGTGGTCTGTGGCAGGGCTTCAGGCAGTTCCCGGCCAAAGACACGGCTGATGAAGACCACATACCGCCCATGGTCATTGTTTCCCTGAACGGGAATGATATATTCTCCCCCCACCCCCAGGTGGTCTTAAACGGCGATCTGCCCTATTTTGAATTCGGCATGGCTGTATTGCGCCAGCTGACCCGTAAAGTGGTGGTCACCTGCCGGAAAAACAGCCTGACCCGGTTGACCAAGGGCACATCCCACATCACCCACCAGGTGGCGGACATCTATCCTGCCTGGGATCCGGGGACTGTTTTGTATCAACTTAAAAACAGTGTTCAAGAGAATCAATCATGGTCTATCACGGCAGAGCACCTGGTGCTTGTGGGCAAACTTCTGCAAACAGGCAGATATCCTGTTAAACGTGTGGTCACCGTCACACGGTCCCATGATAAAAAGCCCCACATCATCACCCGTCAGGGAGCGCCGGTAATCGATCTGGTCGGCAGTTTAGTTGCCGGCGATATCATTACCACGGGCCGGTTTAACGGCCGTAAAGTTAATCCGGGTTCCCATCTGGGATTTTTTGAGACCACCCTGAATGTAATTCCTGACAGCGGGGAGGATGAAATGTTCGGTTTTATGCTGCCGGGGCTGGATAAAACCTCGGTGTCAAAAACATTTTTATCCTGCCTGACCCAGGCCCCCAAAGACCTGGACTGCACCATCCACGGGGAGGAGCGGGCCTGTATCAACTGCGGCTGCTGCACCAGAATCTGCCCGGTGGATCTTAGTCCCAATTTTATCATGAAGGCCCTGCACAGTGACGAGATTGAAGATGCGCTGCGGTTCGGGCTGTTGGACTGTACCCGATGCGGGCTGTGTTCCTATACCTGTCCGTCTAAAATAGAACTGACCGATATCCTGTCCGCTGGAATGGACGCCCACTTCAAAGACAAAGAATAGGTTATGAACCCGATACGAAAACTTTTAGATAACTGTGAAAAACATTTTACCGGCAACGGAAAATTCAAACAGCTGGAACCGTTGTTTGACGCCACCAAAACCTTTTTCTTTTTCCCGTCTCCCAAAACAGACAAAACGCCATTTGTCCGGGATAACCTGGATCTCAAACGCTACATGAGTTTTGTGATCCTGGCCTTGATGCCGGTGCTTTTTTTCGGCATGTACAACACCGGCTTCCAGATGAGCCTGGCCCAGGGCGAAGCCTGGTCCCTCTTAAAGTGCTTTTTAATCGGCGCCCGGTATGTGGTGCCCATCATCATTGTCACCTACGCTGTGGGATTTTTCTGGGAGACCATATTTGCCTCCATCCGGGGGCACAAGATCAGTGAAGGCTTGTTAGTCACCGGTCTTTTATTTCCTTTAACCCTTCCAGCCACCATTCCGTTATGGCAGGTGGCATTGGGCATTTCATTCGGTGTGGTGATCGGCAAGGAAGTCTTTGGCGGCACCGGCCGCAATTTTTTAAACCCCGCACTGACCGGCCGGGCCTTTTTATATTTTTCCTACCCCGTATCGATTTCCGGAGATATCTGGGTGGCCGGAACCACTGCCGTGGATGGTGTTACCGGGGCTACTGCCCTCTCCATTGTGGCGCCTGAGGGTGAAAAAATCACCGCAGCACTGACAGAGTCGGGTTTTGGCCTGACCAACCTGTTTCTGGGATTTGTTCCGGGCTCCATCGGTGAAACCTCGGCGCTTTGCTGCCTGATTGGCGCTGCTTTTTTAATGATCACCCGGATTGCCAATTTCAGGATTATCATCGGCGGCATCACAGGACTTGTTGTGACATCCATCCTGTTTTACATGCTCCCGGGCGGAAGCGACTCCTGGCTCAATGCAGGGCCCCTTTACCATCTTTGCGCTGGCGGATTTTTGTTCGGGATCTCCTTTATGGCAACCGATCCTGTTTCGGCTCCCGGAACCAATGTCGGCAGGTGGATATTCGGCTTTTTAATCGGATTTCTCACTATTGTGATCCGGGTGGCCAACCCGGCCTTTGTGGAAGGGATCATGCTGGCCATCCTGTTCATGAATGTCTTTGCACCGCTCATCGACCATATAGTTCTTAGAACCACGACGTCAAAGAGGATTCCCAATGTCTGATACACCCAACAAAAACAGCCGGCCCCGGGTGATCCTGTTTGCCCTTCTCACCTCCGTGATATGCAGTGTGCTGATCACGGTGGCAGCGGTGGGCCTGAAAGGATTCCAGCAGGCCAACATGGAACTGGACCGCAAGGCCAATGTCCTCAAGGCTGCCAATTTAATCCAGGGAAAAAAGCCCCGAAAAAATATCATCAACCACCTGTATGACACCCATATCGTCAATGTCATGGTGGACAGCCAGGGCAAAATCATTGAAACCTATACGCCAACGGCCTTGAACCTTTACTTTATCAGGGAGAGCGCCACACCCGATGCCGCCATACAGGGCTACATTCTGCCGGTCAACACCCGGGGGTTGTGGGGCAAAATAAAAGGGTACCTGGCCTTTGAAAATGACGGCCAGACCGTGTCCGGGTTCAGCGTTTTCAGCCACTCTGAAACCCCGGGTCTGGGCGGTGAAATAGAATCCAGCTGGTTTCGAAAGAGTTTTGAAGGCAAAAAGATTTTAAACTCACAGGATAAATTTGTCTCTGTGGGGATTGCCAAGGGCAAGACTGAAAACCTGCCCCAGGATCTTCAGGATCATTATGTGGACGGTATTTCTGGGGCAACACTGACCGGAAAATACCTGTCCGAAGGCATTAAGCAGACCCTTGAAAAATATGATGCCGTGTCCATTACATTCCGCCAGAAACAACTGAAACCGACAAAAGACGACACCCAATAAGGAATATTGATATGTCCGACGAAAATCCAACCTATCTTGAACTTGTTACCCGGGGCATCTGGAAAGAAAATCCCGTGGCCTACCAGGTCCTTGGCATCTGCTCGGC
>CAZLTD010000014.1:0-68511 GCA_964562385.1 uncultured Desulfobacula sp. | reverse complement strand
CCCGGATGGCTGATACCTCGAGCTGCCATTCGTTAAGGTCCATTTTTTTCATATTGAAATACCATAACCGGAAGGTGAGTGAGTAGAGGCGGTCTGACATTTCAGTTAAAAAAGGGTTTGCCGCAGCTTCATGGAACAGCTGCTTAAGTTTCATGTCGAGTATCCCAAGAGACTTCGGATCTTTGGGGCCGGTCAGTTTTTGGCAGTCACGTTCAATACTATCGAGAATGTCATGGTGTTCCCGGGTAAACCGCTGGGCCGCCATGGTGCCGATGACCGATTCCAGTTCAAGACGGGCCTGGAAGACATGGGTGATGGTGTTAAGTTCCAGTTCCATGACAAGGATACCGGTCCGTGGCAGGATTTTGATCAAATGTTCCCACTCAAGCCGGAAGAGAACCGTGCGAAGGGGGGTTCGGCTGACACCAAACTCTTTGGCCAGCTCCTGCTCTTTTAATATCTGGCCGGGCTCATATTCAAGAAAGATGATTCTGTGGCGAAGTGTGTTGTAAATATCTATATTCATAAACAGCTTTATATTTAGAATTGGAAACTATATTCTTTGGTATACTTAACTTATACAAGTCTATATACCCAGGATGCGGCCATGTCAATTTATATTGAATCTGAAAAAGAATGGTTGGGAAAAATATTTGACAATTGATATTTTTGTGGTATACCAGAAAAATATCAATTAAATTCTATGGTGAGATCATGAAAGATAAAAACATTCGTCAGGGCCTCTGGGCGGCCACGGCCAGAGCAAAACCTATACTTGAACCTTTAAAGGGCCATCAGAAAACAGATGTTGCCATAATCGGCGCCGGCTACACAGGGCTGTCTGCGGCCCTGCATCTTGCGCAGGACAAAAAAGAGTGTGTTGTCCTGGACGCCATGGACATCGGCCATGGCGGGTCTGGCAGAAATGTCGGGCTTGTGAACGCCGGATTGTGGCTGATGCCGGATGTGCTGTTAAAACTTGCCGGCCCTGTATACGGGGAAAAGCTCATCACGGTGCTTGGCGATTCTCCCAATCTGGTTTTTGACCTGATCAAAGAGCATGATATTGAGTGTGAGGCAGTGCGCACGGGAACTCTGCACTGTGCCGATTCAAAAAGCGGTCTTAAGGCCCTTGGGCAAAGGGAAGAACAATGGCTAAAAAGGGGGGCGCCCGTAAAACTGCTGGATCCGGAACAGACCGCTGAAAAGACCGGCAGCAATAGCTTTTACGGGGCATTGCTCGATAAGCGGGCCGGTATTATCCAGCCGTTTTCCTATGCCAACGGCCTGGCCAATGCAGCACTCAAAGCTGGGGCGCAAATTCACAAGGATTCTCCGGTCATAAGCTATGACAGATCAAAAAACGGATGGATGCTGAAGACTCCTGACGCATCCCTGCAGGCCCGATCGGTGATTATTGCCGCACCGGCATACCCAAGCCATGCTGTGGCGCCCATAATGAAATCAACCATTAGAATGAATTTTTTCCAGTTTGCCACACCACCGCTGCCACAGGACATCTTAAAGACCATACTGCCGGAACGCCAGGGTGCCTGGGACACAAACTTGATTTTGTCCTCCTACCGCCTGGATGCTGCCGGCCGCCTGATCGTCGGCAGTGTTGGAACCGTTGAAGGCTTTGCCTGGCATCTTCATGAGCAATGGGTGAAAAGGACTATCGCCAAAACCTTCCCCCAGGTGGGGGAATGCAATCTGGAATATGGATGGCACGGCCGGTTTGCCATGAATACCGATCATGTACCCAGATTTCATATCCTGGCAGATAATATGGTGACGGTGACGAACTATAATGGCCGGGGCATAGGGCCCGGTACTGTTTTCGGAAAACTGCTGGCCCAATATACCATGGATGGGCGCCCGGAGAATATCCCGTTGCCGGTGTCAAAGGTGAAGCCGATTATGACGCGTCACTTCTGGAAACTTTTTTATGAAACAGGTGCTCGGCTCTACCATTTTATCCAGAGACGAATCTGATCTGTTCGACATTCCCGGATAGAATTCAAATAAGGCAAGGCAGTCCTCCAGACCAAGTTTCTCATCTGGGACGGCCTTGCCAAAAAGGATAAACATCAGAAAGCCAACGAGTTGGCTATCGTGTGGGCACTATTTCCAGCCAATACCCGTCCGGGTCCTGAATAAAGTATATGCCCATGGCCTCATTTTCATAGCAGATACAGTCCATCTTTTTGTGACGGGCATGGGCCGCATCAAAGTCGTCTGTTCTAAAGGCGATGTGAAACTCTTCATCCCCCAGGTCATAGGGACGGTCCATGGCGGAAAGCCAGGTGAGTTCCAGTTTGCCAAAAGGTGTACCGTCACCTAAAAAAATAATGATATAAGAGCCATCCGGGGCTTCTTTGCGCCGAATTTCCTTAAGCCCCAGTGCCTGGTCATAAAAGGCAAGACTTTTATCAAGATCAAATACGTTAATATTAAAATGGTCGATTGAAAAGGTCATGATACTCTCCGGATTTAAGATAATAGTATATGACAATATACCCCTGAACAGGCTTCGTTGCAAGGGGCCAAAAGCCTTGGTTTATATGGCTTGTGAAAAATTAAGTATTTTGTTTTAAAACAGTTTATTGTACTATGACCTGTATCGGATCAATTGGTCTTTTAATACAAAATTTAATATCATCTTTATAAAGGTTCATGATGCAGGATACACCAGAACTGACCAAAGCTGACATTGCCGCCCTGAGAGCACGGTGGAGTGAAATGGCTGATGACGGGACACAGACACGGCAGCAGCAGATGATTGCCAGATTGAAAACCGAGTGTGCAGCGGGCAGCCTTAACAGGCCGGTTAAGCTTGATCTTCGCGGGATTACCCTGTTCAATGAAGATCTGTCCTCCCTGGACCTGTCCGGTTATGATTTTTCCTTTGCCAATCTGAGCCGTTCCAACCTTACCGGTACCGCTTTTGGTTATGCGGTTTTCCACAAAGCAAGCCTGGAACAGGCCATGCTGGATGAATGTGAGTTTATCGGGGCCGATCTTACCTATTCCAGCCTGAATGAGTGCAGTGCCAAACAAGGCGGATTCGGCGGGGCTGATCTTTCCCATGCCAGCCTGATCAGCGCCAATTTAAGTGATGCCACCTTAAGCAAATCCACACTGGTTCATTCTGATCTGCGTGCGGCCAACCTTAAAGAGGCACGGCTGACCGAAGTGGATATGACGGAGGCCATTTTCACCCGGGCAAAGCTGTTGAACAGTGATTTAAAGCACAGCAATGTTTATAATACCAATTTTGAGCTGGCAGATATGCAGGGATGCCGGCTCTTATCCATTAAGAATTTTAAAAAAGCCAAATGGATCGGGACCGATATCCGGGGGCTGGATTTGCGGGGGGCTTATCTTGTCAGGCGCTATATTGCCGATGAAAATTACCTGTTTGAATTCAAGATGACCTCCCAGGTTCATAAAGTGCTTTACTATCTGTGGTGGGCCTCTTCAGACTGCGGGCGAAGCCTTTTCAGGTGGTTTGTCTGGCTGTTTAGTGCAACAATGATGTTTGCAGCCATTTACACACAGCTGGATATCGACCATGGTGACCATGTAACCTGGTTTTCTCCGATATATTTCAGTTTTGTCACGTTGACAACCCTGGGTTACGGAGATGCTGTACCTGCCTCATTTTCCGGGCAGTTTTTTGTCACGCTTCAGGCCATGACAGGGTACATGGGACTGGGGGGGCTTTTAAGTATATTGGGCAATAAAATGGCCCGCAGGGCAGAATAACTGCCATGGGACCTGATTGGTCAAAGCGGTATGTCCAAAGAGACAATGAAATAAACGCAACGGTATTGGTAGCGAATTTTTTAATATTTATTTTATCAGGTGGAATATGTTCTCATTTTTTAAAAAGAAAGTAGATCCAAAGGAAAAACTTCAAAAGATTCTCAAAGGCTACCAGCTGCCTTCTTTCCCGGCGGTTGTCATGCAGATACTGCAGAAAATCAGAAGTCCGTACTCGTCTGCATCGGACATTGCAGACTCCCTTTCCCTTGATCCGGGTCTGTCTGTCCGTCTCTTGAGTATTGCCAACTCGGCGGCATTTTCTCCTATTAATAAAGTGGAAAACTTAACCCAGGCCATTGCGCTTGTGGGTTTGTCCCAGCTGGAATCACTGGTTCTCGGTGTGGGAGTAGCCAAGGGAATCCCCAAAAAAACATGTCAGTGGCATGATCCCGGTGAATTCTGGTTGACCTCGGCCCGCCGTGCCATGCTGGCCCAGGAGTTGTCAAAAATTTTATGCCCGGCAAAGGAATCCGAATGTTTTACCTCCGCCTTTCTGCAGGATATGGCCCTGCCGTTTCTGGCCTGCCACAGAGGCGATGATTACGACCCGATTTTCAAGAAATGGCATCTTGAAGGCGGTGATCTGGCGCAACTGGAGCGTGAGGCCCTGGACTGGGATCACGGGGAAGTGGCCACCTGGATCTGCAGCGAATGGGGACTTCCTGAAAATATCGCCCTTGCCATTAAAAATCATCATGATGCAGGCCTGGATGGTGATCAAGAGACCCTGGGACCGGTCAGACTGGTGTCTATTTTAAGAGAAGATACGGAAAATAACGGTCTGGACGAATTGATCGAAAAAGCACAACACATCTATAGTATTTCTGAAGATAAAATGGAGGCCATCATCGGACCTTCCTTTGAAAAAGCCAAAGACCTCGCCAGGATGATTGTTTAGTACAATAGTCGAATGATATGGCACTAAGTATTTTTACACGATTTAGTGCCGTATTTTCTCCTTCTTTTTTTTTACAAGTTTTTTACAACTTCTTTACCCCGATATGACAATAGTATTGTTTGACCGGGGTATGATCCATCCAGATGCAGGAAAGATCTTTTATTGCAGTTTTGCAAAAAAATTGATTAACTCAAACGCAAGGAGAGGGATCATGGCAGGTTTAAAAAACAGATATAAAAGATGGCAGATAGTTGTGGGATGCACAATGGTGGGGTTTGTTTTTCTGGTGGCAGCATCGGCCCATGCTGCGGCAACCGCTTCAAGCAAAGTTATCTGTAAAGTGGAAACAGAAAGACAGCTGTTTCTGGCAGGCAATTCCCAGGAAATTGTCCTGAAAGTCACCCTTGATGCACCACCGTCACCGGCCCATATTAAAAGGCCGCCCGTGAATATCGCGCTGGTTCTGGATCAGTCCGGATCAATGGGAGGTACCAAGATTGAGCAGGCCAAGGCCGCCGCCATTGAGGCATTGACCCGCCTGGGTCTTGAGGGCGTGTTTTCTGTAGTGGTCTATGACACCAATGTCCATACCATCGTGCCGGCCCAGCATGCTACCAACATCAACAGCATTATCAGAACCATCCGGCAGATCAATGCCGGCGGCAGTACCGCCCTTTTTGGCGGCGTGAGCCATGGTGCGGCAGAGATCCGGAAAAATCTGGAGAACGATTATATCCACCGTATTGTCCTGTTGTCGGACGGCCTGGCCAATGTCGGCCCCAGGATGCCTGAAGATTTAGGAAGGCTTGGGGCCGCACTTTTAAAAGAAAAAATATCCGTTACCACCGTAGGTGTGGGGGTGGATTACAATGAAGATTTGATGGCACGCCTTGCCCAGAGAAGTGACGGAAATACCTACTTTGTTGAATCAGGGATTGATCTGCCGCGAATTTTCGCTTCGGAACTGGGGGATGTTCTCAATGTTGTTGCCACGCAGGTAAAGGTCACCATCACCCTGCCGGATAATGTAAAACCGGTTGATATCATCGGCAGGGAAGGCAGGATCAAGGGGCAGAAAATCGAGCTGTCCATGAACCAGCTGTACGGGGACCAGGAAAAGTACGCCCTGGTAAAGGTAAGGCTGCCAAAAACCCGTGCCGGGCACAAAATTAAAGTGGCCATGGCCAATGTCGATTATGTGAACCCTTTTAACAAGAGAAAAGAATCTTCCCGGGGCGTGACATATGCGGCTTTTACCAAAGACAGGGTTCTGGTTGAAAAATCATCCAACCTGGAGGTCATTCGCGAGTACCAGCTTAATTTGAATGCCCTGGCACAGGAAAAGGCCATTAAATTATCTGATGAAGGCCGGCGTCCGGAAGCGGTAAAACAGCTGAAAAAATCAGCAGCCAAACTTGAAACACTGGGCCGTCTGTACAAGGACAAGGCCCTTTTAAAGGAAGCCGAAGATGTGGCTCAGCAGGCCCGGCAGATTGAGGAAAAAGGGATGAGTAAAAAGAGCCGTAAGGTGTTAAGGACCAAGTCGTACCAGATGAAGAACCAGCAGATGTCCCAATAACGCAAATCCACCACCTAATTTTAGCCACCTCTCTAAATTTGGGCTTTTCGCTTTCTTCTCTGGCCACCAGCAAGGTGTCAGATGCAAGACGCAGGGCGTGCAGCTGTAGTCCGCTACCGCAAACGACCTGCAACGAAGCAGGTGGTACCTTGATGGTGGGCAGGGATAACGCAATACCTTGACAGGGAAGATAGATTTGATTAGGCAACAGGTATGAGAAAAAAACGATCCATCATATTTTTCTGGGCACTTTTATTAGTGCCCACCCTGATCATGGCTGGGGTGGCCGCAAGGCTGCTCTACCATGAACAGGAGCGGATCAACCGTTCAAACCTGCTTGCCCTGACCGAACGGGCACAGACCATTGCCCAGTCCATTCATTTGACCATTGAGGCGGTAAAAGATAATTTAACCCAGTCACTGGTCATTATTCCGCCTGAAAAGTTAAAGCCGACCCTGCTGGACTGGGAGATGACAAACCCTCTGGTTCGCAATGTTTTTATTTTTAAGCGCAACACCCTTGTCTATCCTGTGAAGGGTATGGCCTCCACTCTTGAAGAGCGACGGTTTATGGCGCGGTATGATGCGCTTTTCACAGGTCGTGTGCCATTTGAAACCATATCGGCCAAAGGGTCGGATGAACTGGCAAGGCCAGTGCCCTTCAGGTCATATAAAGAAAAACCTGCTAAATCTTCACGAAAAGAGCTGGTGGCATTATCAAAAGCGGTGCAACCCAAAGCTGCCCCGGTTCGCGCGAGCGCAGACCAAGAGGCCCGGATAGCGGAATCGCCATTCGAACCCCGGTCCGGGTGTCTGCCCTGGTTTTCTGAAAACAGGCTCCATGTGCTGATCTGGGTGAAAATGTCTGAATCAGGGTCCACGTACGGGCTGGAACTGGAACTGATGACGTTGCTGTCACGCCTGGTTATTGATTTCCCGGCCCTGGAGGATGATCAGACTGCGCTGGTTCTCATGGACGGGAACAACAACGCTATCCACCAGTCCGGCAGCCTTGATCTGTCTTCACAGCTTAAATCTGCGGCCCGGGTCGCTGTATCGGACTTGCTGCCCCATTGGCAGATCAAGGTCTTTGTGAATGAAAAAGGGCCCGGTTCCACCAATAGTTTTTTTATCCTCTCTTTAATACTGGTGGGCATTTTTATCGCGGCTATTGTATCCGGCGGGTTGCTTTTAACCCGCATGACCTTAAAGAACATGAAGGATGCTCAACAGAAAACATCCTTTGTCTCGTCGGTATCCCATGAATTAAAGACTCCTTTGACCAGCATCCGCATGTATGCGGAACTGCTCCTGTCCGGCAGGGTGAAAGAAGCAGGCAAAAAAAAGAACTACCTGTCGGTCATTGTCGCTGAAAGTGAGCGGCTGACAAGGCTGATCAATAATGTGCTTGATTTCGGGAAACTGGAACAGGGCAAAAAAACATACCAGATGACTAAAATAGAAATGGATACCTTTTTGTACCAGGTGATTGATGCCCACAAGATCAGGATTAAGGGTAAAAACCTTGACGTCAAAACCTGTGTGGATAAAGAGGATTTCACCATTCACACAGACCGTGACGCCATCGAGCAGGTGGTGCTCAATCTTTTGGACAATGCCTTAAAATATGCCGGTAACGGGAAATTCATCAAGTTTGTTTTAAAAAAAGAGGCCCAAAATTGCATCCTTTTTAAAATCTGTGATGACGGGCCTGGAATCCCCAAAGCCCAGCAGTCTATGATTTTCAAGAAATTTCACCGCATTGATGATTCGCTGACCGCCACGCAGCCGGGATCCGGACTGGGCCTGAGCATTTCCCGGCAGATCTTGCGTGATCTTGGGGGCGATCTTTATTATGAGCCCATGGACAAAAACGGCAGCTGCTTTACAGCAAGGATAAAAAATCATGGCAAATGTTAAGATACTTGTGGCGGAAGATGATCCCCACATCCGGATGGGACTGGTAGATACCCTTGAAAGCGAAGGCTATACGGTAACAGAGGCTGAAAACGGACAACAGGCCAATGCCCTGTTTGAACAGGGAGACTTTGACCTGGTCATGCTGGATATCATGATGCCTGAAAAAAGCGGGTATGACGTGTGCCGGGATATCCGGAAAATCGATGAACAGGTTCCCATCATCATGCTCACGGCCAAGGGAGAAGAGATCGATAAAGTGGTGGGGCTGAAACTTGGGGCAGACGATTATATCACCAAACCCTTTGGCGTGCATGAGCTGTTGGCCCGTATTGCAGCGGTGCTGAGACGAAGTGGCATGTCAAAAAAAGCTGAGAATAAAGATGCAAAAAAGCCGTTCTCGTTCGGTCCCTTTCAGGCCAATCCAAAAACCTTCAAGCTGACCTGCGGTGACACATCCATTGATCTGTCCGAGCGGGAACTGACGCTGGTCCGGTATTTTGCAGACCATCCGGGCGAGGTCTTAAGCCGGGACGATTTGCTTAATGCAGGATGGGGAATTGATTATCTTGGCACCACCAGAACCCTTGATCAGCATATTGCCCAGTTGAGAAAAAAAATAGAACAGGACCCGGCAGATCCGAAACTGATCACCACGGTGCATGGGGTGGGGTACCGGTATGGTGTTTAAGATAGGTTGAGCTGAACCTGACTAAAATTGTTCTATAAAGCTCAATATCGGCCATCATTGCCATCTACACGATATTGTGGTTGGCTGATTTCGCAGAAAAGAAATTCTTAATAAATTGTGTAATGAAGTATGACAGGCTTCGATTCTCAGACAAACAGGACTACCGAAAGAAGCCGCCACCGTCTAAAATGGCCTCATGCCCGGCGTTCAATTATAGACATAGGTGTCCAAATTCCTTATTAAAAGATCCATAAAATAAAAAATATTGGACTCTTGACTTTGAATACAAGTCTTGACCAGCCGTATTTTGATTTCAGGCAGCGTTGCCAAAAAAAGTCAAGACCTTTTAGGTGAAGTCTTGCAGCGACTGTAGATAGACATCGGACTCAGACTTGAACGAAGATTAATCACTTAAATTTCTCAATCAAACCGAGCCCTCTTCGAGTACCGTTCGTATGGTTCGGGTTAATTCAAAGCTGGTAACGGGTTTCATCAATAGACCTTTTACACCAATTGCAATAGCCTTTTCCTGGGTAATATTTTCATTGAACCCTGTACAAATGATAATTGGTATTTCAGGATTAATTTTTAAAATCTCCTTGGCCAATTGGTCCCCTGACATGTCCGGCATGGTCATATCGGTTAATACGAGATCAAAATCATCCGGCGTTTCCCGAAATAAAGCCAAAGCGTTAAGGCTATCGGTTAACGCAGTCACTTTATAACCGAGTTTTTCAAGTACCATTTTAAGCATTTGGGCAATAGAGTTATCATCATCAACTATAATGATTCGTTCATTGCCCGTGGGCAGCGCTCTGATACCTTTTTTTTGAATGATCTCTTCTGGTTCTTTAATAATTGGTAAATATATTTGAAAAGTGGTCCCATGGCCTTGCTTGCTATGCACTATAATCCGCCCATGACAGCTATTGACTATGCCGTGCACGACTGCAAGCCCTAAACCTGTCCCTTCTCCTTTTGGTTTAGACGTATAATAAGGTTCAAAAATTCTTTCTAAATCGTCATTGGATATTCCGCAACCGGTATCACTGATCGCAAGTTCCACGTAGTCCCCTGGTTCAAGGTCTATCATAGTGATCATGTCTTCAGAAAAGAGTTCAACAGTTTTTAAAGAAACACTAATTATGCCCCCGCTGTCTCTCATGGAATAATAGGCATTGGTACACAGATTCATGATGATCTGATGCATTTGAGTAGAATCAGCCAAAACCGGTTCACAGTCAGGATCAATATTTTGAGTAATTTCAATAGTGGTCGGAATGGAAGCACGTAAAAATTTTAAACTTTCCTTTAGAACCAACTGCACCCTTATTGGTTTCAAATCCTGATCACTTTTTCGGCTGAATAAAAGAATCTGCGATACCAGATCTTTTGCCCTTAATGCCGCATTAAAGATTTTACCAAGGTCATGGTTCAATTTTTTAGAATCATCAATCTCACCCCGGGCCAATTCAGAATATCCCAGGATAACTGAAAGTATATTGTTAAAATCATGGGCAATCCCACCAGCTAATGTGCCGATGGCTTCCATTTTCTGGGACTGGCGCAGTAAGGTTTGAAGCCTTTTCTGCTCTAACTCAGCTAATTTTTGTTTGGTAACATCCCTGGTAATGCCTTCAATACCAATAAGATTTTTATTTTTATCATTCAGAGACTTGGCATTTGTTGATATCCAGATGACAGACCCGTCCTTATGCTTTGATTGTGCTTCAAAATGTTCAACGATCCCATTCAAGCTCAATTGCCGGAGAAATTCTTTCTGGTTGAGGGGATCAATGATGAACTCTTTCATAGGGCGCCCAATCACTTCATCAGGTGCATATCCGTAAATTTTCCTAACTGAAGGAGAGATAAGAGTGATAATGCCTTTATGGTCTGCCTGGTAATAGACATCAAGGAAATTTTCAAATAGATGCCGGTATTTTTCTTCGCTTGCCTGGAGTGCTTTTTCAATCTGTTTACGCTCAGTGATGTCCTGTACCGTTCCAATGGAGCAAATCGGCTCGCCGTTATCGTCATACAGGGTTTGACACCTTTCATGAACCCATTTAACGATATTGTCTTTTAACAGCAGCCGGTGATCAATATCGTATTGTGTCTTCTTAGCCAATGACTCCTTGTAAGATTTATCAACATAGGCTCTGTCATCCGGATGTACCATTGCCAAAAAAGTATCATACGTGGCTTCAGACTTCTGGGGGGGCTGTCCAAAAATCCGATACATCTCATCCGACCATTGAAGGGTGTTATCTTTCAGATCAAGTTCCCAATGGCCCACCTGGGCGATTTCCTGGGCCTCTTTCAGCCGCTGCTTTGATTTTTGTAACTCCTTCTGTTTCGCTTCAAGCTTCTCCACGGTTTGACTCAGCTTGTAAGTGAGGCTGTTTTCATACATTTCAAGGAGGGTTATATCATCTTCCCTGGGCTTATCCGGCACCGGTAATATTCCTTGACAGTGTTCAGCAAGCACCTGATCCAGTATTTGAATAAATTGGGTTCCGTCCATGGGCTTGATAATAAACCGTGATGCTCCAAGACTCATACCCAGCTTCTCATCCATTTTTTCAATAAAGGTTGCTGTATAAAAAATGAATGGGATGTTTTTAAGAGTTTTATCCTTTTTAACTTCACGACAAAGCTTGAACCCATTCATTATCGGCATCATGATATCTGAAATGATAAGCTCCGGAGGGCTTAATTTAGCTGATTTTAAAGCCTGTTCACCATTATCGGCAACTATAATATCATGGCCATATGATTTGAGAAGCTGCTTGAGCATGTATTGGCTGTCAAGATCGTCTTCCGCGATTAAGATCTTTGTCATGATTTCTCCTTTATTTTTCAGCGACAAATTTTTGAATCTGATCAATAAAAGTGTCCGGATTTATGGGTTTTTCAGGGTGTCCTTCCCTAATATCTGCCAGAACATTTTCCCGATCGCCCACAATGGCATAGGAAAACACAGCAACAATAAGAGCACCCAACTTTTTTTATTTTGATTTCACATCTTTGTATTTTGGCAGATAGATAGTAAAGATACTGCCTTCCCCATACCGGCTCTCACATTGAATACTGCCGCCAAGCAAATCAAGAAGCTGCTTGGAGATGGACAATCCCAGTCCTGTTCCCTCATATTTCCTTGAAGTACCTGAGTCGACTTGTTGAAATGGCTTAAACAGTTTTCCCATATCAGCTTCTTTAATACCAATACCAGTATCTGTCACACAGATCTTCAATCGATCTTTGCTTGTTTGGCATGAAATTTTTACTTCCCCTTGATCGGTGAACTTGATGGCATTACCGATCAGATTGATGAGTACCTGCCGGACACGGCGCTCATCACTGGTAATTTTCTCCACATCGGATGCTATCTCTTTTGACAGCACCAAGCTTTTTTGGGTAGCCATGGGCTTCATTTCTTCCATGGTCTGTTCTAAAATTTTGCCCATATTAAAGGGTTCCCATGATAATTCCAATTCTCCAGTTTCTATTTTTGAAATATCCAATACATCGTTTATAAGATCCAATAAATGATGGGCACTGGCTTTGGCCATTCTCAATTCCTTTTTTTGCTCGAAATTCAGCGGTCCGACTAGTTCATTCAGGATAATTCCGGTAAATCCAATGATAGAATTCAGCGGTGTGCGTAACTCATGGGATATGGAGGCAAGAAAGACGGATTTGAGCCGGTCGGCACTTTCCGCTTGATTTTTGGCGATTTCAAGCTCAGCAGCCTTTCTTTCCAGTTCAGCGGTCCTCTCTTTTACGATTTCTTCAAGGTGTGTCTGTTGCTCTTTTAACCTTGCTTCACTTTTTTGTAATGCCATATTGGTCTTTTCCAGCTCTGCTGTCCGCCGGGAAACACGATTTTCCAAATCAGCATTCAGGTGTTTAAGATCCTTTTGCACTGCCATCAGTTGATTGTTAGCAGTTTCAAGGCTGGATTGGGTATGGCGAATGGTTAGATGGGTTTTCACACGTAACAGGACTTCTTCAGCCTGAAACGGTTTGGCAATATAATCCACCCCACCGGCCTGAAATGCCTTGACCTTATCTTCTGTGTTCGTAAGACCGCTGATGAAGATCACAGGGATGTCCGCCAAACGCTTATCTGCTTTAAAATGCCGGCATACCTCGTAACCGTCCATACCCGGCATACGGATATCAAGGATAACCAGATCCGGAATTTGTTTTTTGACTGAATGCAATGCCAGTTCCCCGTTGATGGCTGGTCGAATCTGATACCCTTCCTGATTCAGGATCATCTGAAGCGTTTTAAGATTTTCAGGGCTGTCATCAACAATCAGGATGTCACCTTGGTGAAAAAAAGATTGCATCATTGAATGATCTCCTTGAGCAGATTGTTTATAATGTCAAATCTGAAGTCATCTATCAGGCGTTGAAGGCTTGATGCCAATGCATGATCCTGCTTTCCAATTTTTACAATCACCTGCCTCGTTGCTTCCGTGTCCAGTATGTCTGCCCCTTTTTTCAGTTCGGCAAGCCACTTTTCAGGTAGGGCCGCAAGTGCCTGCTTATCAGGTGGGGCAGTTTTTTCCTTTTCTAAAAGGGGTGATTCCTCACCAAAGATATAACCTACACCCAGGTACCTTTCCATGGCATTGAATATCTCTTTTTCATGAAATGGTTTGCGGATAAAATCATCACATCCTGCAGCTAAAATTTTTTTTCTTTCCTCTTCAAAGGCATGGGCCGTCAGGGCAAGGATTTTTATTTTTGATGTATCGGGATTTGCCTTGATCTGCCGGGTGGCCTCAAGGCCGTCCATGACCGGCATGCCGATGTCCATCCAGATGAGATCAGGCTCCCAGTCAATACTTTGATGCACAGCTTCTTGACCATTGACAGCGGTTTTGACATAAAAACCCACTGCACTGAGAAGTTCTACCAGCAATTTCCGGCTGTCCGGATTGTCCTCGACAACCAGGATGCGATAGGCAGGCTGGCCTGGTTCAAGGCCTGTGACAATATACTCAGGCACAGAAGGTGCTGATTCGATTTTTTTCCCCACCGGGGCAGGAATATCAAATGAAAAGACACTTCCTTTGCCGGGGGTGCTGGTGCAATGGATCTCTCCGCCCATGGTCTTCACAAACTGTGCATACAGCGCAAGTCCCAGGCCTGTTCCTTCTTTGGCTCTTTGACCTGCTTCCGCCTGGACAAAGGGGAGAAAAATCTGCTGCATTTCCTTATCAGTAATTCCGATACCTGTATCTTCGACCGCCACTAAAAGCTGTCCATCCTTATAATCCGCCCGCAGTATCACACTCCCTTCTGTCGTAAACTTGATGGCATTGCCCAAAAGGTTGAATAAAATCTGACGCAGTTTTTGGGGATCTGTGTAAACAAAGTGGGGAAGTGTCGCAGCAATATCAAAATGGAGCACCAGCCCCTTTTCATTGGCACGCAGGGTAAACATGGACTCCAAACTCTGAAGCAGTTCAATAAGATTAAAATTCATTGATGAAAGTGTGGTTTGCCCGGCTTCGATTTTTGACATTTCCAAAACGTCATTGATCAGTTCCAGAAGATGTTCACCGCTTCTGTTGATGATGCGAATTTTGTCATCTTGATCAGGTTTCAGATCCTGATCCCGGAGCATGACCTGGGAAAAACCCAGAATGGCATTGAGGGGCGTTCGAAGTTCATGGCTCATATTGGCTAAAAATTCGTCCTTGGCCTTGTTGGCTGCTTCTGCCTGATCTCTGGCCATGGATAGCTCTACCGTACGTTCCTGGACCAACTCCTGGAGATGGTCACGGTGTTTTTTCAGTTCTTCATCAAGCAGTTTCCGCTGGGTGATGTTATGTGCCACAATGACAAGTGCATCCTGTTTGGCAATAAAAGCACGTTGTACATTCACTTCGATCCAGAATTGATGTCCTGCCCGGTTTTTAACCTGCCATTCAAATATCTGCGGCCCTTTTTCTATGGCAAGATGCGTCCAGTTCAACGCATCTTGCCTTGAATATGGCGGATCTCCTGCGCTGATATCACCAAAGCTCAAATCTCTAAATTCCGTACTTGAGTATCCAAATTCTTCACATGCCCGCTGGTTGGCATTGAAAATCTTTCCCGTGGAAATGTCCTGGATGATGACAGAATCATTTACAGCATCAAAAATTGTCCGGAACCGCTCCTCACTCTCCTGAAGCGTTTGCGATGTTTCCAGGACACGTATCCGCTCCAATCCGGTTTCGGCAAGATTTTCGATTAATTCTCTAAAAAACTCCATTTGACGATTCAATTCAGTATGACTAAGGCGGGGAACCCGGGCCAATGCCTCCATATAAGCCTCTTCATCGTAGCCGTATTTTTTGGCTTTGCCCCTGAAAAAAGCCAGGTCCGGCTCTTCCAGCAGCATGGCCCCGACAAAGAGGTTTGCCATGTGCTCCCCGGCAATGATGATCGGTACGGCACTGTCTATCAGCCCATGCTTGCAGTGATAGGCAACCAGCTTATCCTTATCCAGGTGATTATTGATATACCGGTCACTCTCAGTACACATTTCATAGCCTGCGGGGTGGGACTGATGAAACTTGGTGCAAATATCCTGGAGCCTGTATTCAACGAGATTGTTACCGTCGAGATCCACGATACAGGTCGCGCCGACAAACACATCCGGCAAACTGTCCAGAAGCTTCTGGAACTTACCAAGATCAATCAAGTCCTCCAGCTTGTATTTCATAGCCCTCTTTCGCTTGAAAGGGTTAATTTGTCCCATTAATTGCAGCCTGGCAGGTTCTGGCTGTAAATGACAGCCGGCAGCCATTTGCCAGGCGTCACTATTCGTCCTTATACATTTTTTCAAAATTAAAGTACCAATTGGAGTAGGAGAAATTGTATTCATACCCTTTAACACTGCTTCTTATGGCGATCCGTTCCTTCGGCTGGATTGCCCATACTTCACAGGCTTCAGTGTAGATAATCTCTATTGCTTCCTGATATAGTCTGGCTCGTTTGACATCATCCTGCTCTGATCGCGCCTGTTCAAGGAATTTGTCAACATCTTTATTTTTATAGAATGACCAGTTTGATCCGGCGGGTGGAAAATTCCCCGAGTAAAACATCGCCCATAGTTGCTGGGTGGCATCAGCATAGTCGCAGGTCCAAACACCCATAAATGTATCCGGGGCTGTATCAGGGTGTCCCTGGATTTCCCACCATGTGGCCAGCGGCATTTCCTGTATTTTTAAGTTGATACCCAGTTTTTTGAGATCGGCCTGCCACATGACTGCCATCTGACGGTCAAATTCATAGCCGGTCATCCAGACACACTGCAGTGAAAAACCACCGTTTGGATAGCCTGCTTCAGCCAGAAGTGCTCTTGCTTTGTCCAGATCATACGTGTACATGAAAGAAGGCTTATAGTATCCCGGCAACCCCTTTGCAACAGGGGCTGTCATCCTCGCTGCATACCCGGACATAACACCCTGGACAGCCTGCTCATAGTTGAATGAATAATTCAGCGCCTGGCGCACACGGATATCATTCAATGGTTTCCTGGTCGTATTGAGACGGATTTCATGGATGGTCTGCGCCACATACTCCGGGACGATGATCCCTTTTACGGTTTTTTTCAATCCATCAAGATCTTCATTTGTCATACCAATGGCCAGGTCAGCATCGCCTTTTTCGATCATCATGCGCTGAGTCGTTGATTCGGGTACGAAGCGCACAATAATCTTCTCCAGATACTTGTCTTTCCAGCCCCCCCCAGTAGTCTGGATTTCTCACCAGGACCAATTGCTGATTGCGTACATAGCTTTCCAACCGGTATGGACCCGAACCGGCCTCATTTCCGGCAAGCCAGCCCTGGGCCATATCATTGTCGACTTCGTGTGCCTTGACAGCGGTCGGACTAACAACAGTCGGCCCCCACAGAGAGGTCAGGGAGACCAAAAAGCTTGAATAGGGGAATTTGAGGGTGAAGCGCACGGTAAGTTCATCAATTGCTTCGATCTTCTTGATGGCATCATAATTTGCCACAGCACCACTGTTCAGTTTAAGCAGGCGTTCAAAAGAAAATTTAACTGCTGCTGCGTTCAATGGTGTGCCGTCATGAAACTTGACACCCTTTCGCAAATAAAACGTATATGTAAGGCCATCCGAAGTCTTGTCCCATTTTTCTGCCAGCCATGGAATAATCGTCGCTTCAGTGGCACCTTCTACACGTACCAGGCCGTCGTAGACGTTGGCCAGGAAAGGTTCCCCCGCCTGCTCATAGTTTACCGCAGGATCCAGTGTTGTAGGGGGGGGCCCATACCAACACAATAAGGGTCTTTTTGTCAGTTGCACCAAGACTCTGCACTGCCAGTGAAATTAAAAACAACACCATGAAAAACAATATTTTTTTCTTCATTTGAATCATCCTCCTCCTGGTTATAATAAAAGGCATCAAGACTTGTTTTCCTAAACACAGATTAATAAAATCGTGAAATTCGATGCCTAACCTTTTGGTTCTATTTTAAATAGAAAATGCGAAATAAGATACTCTGGTATTCCATTCAAAAAGTGATTTTATTCAATTGTAAATTCTAATAATTTTGCAATGCATCTTCAGCCATAGTCGCCTCATATATCTGCGTTTAAACTATTTAAATATTATTTTAAGAGCGGTTGACCCAACAAATGATTACAGTTGAAAAATCCGGAACAGAACTTGAATCATACAGATTATAGATGAAAAATGAAATTCACGACAAGTTAGATGAGAAATAGTATATAATAAATAGTCTTCCTAAGCAAAACAAATCTTTTGCTTGTCTCATAGCAGGTAGGCGGTCAAAATCATATATTTAAAATTTCCTCGATCAATCCATTTAAAATGTCGAACCGGAAACCATCAACCAGGGCTTGCAGATTTGCAGCCAATTGGGGATTTTCTTTTTTAATTTGCAATATAGTCTTTTGCGTGGCATCTGAATCAAGCCTTTTTATTCCTTTTTTCAATTCAACCAACCATTCTACGGGCAGTGCTGCGAGCGCTTTTTTATCAGGCAATTCCGGGGCTTCGATTGATGCCGCCACAGACTTCTGTTTGATATACCAATCTTCACCGTCATAGAGATTATCTGAACATTCAGGACACAAACTATGGCTAAAAGATACTTCAGAATATTGTTCAAAATAAGACTCCAGTTGGTTCCAATATCCTTTATCATCCAGGATTTTCTTACAATTCGCACAAATCGGAAGTAAACCTCTTAATATATTTATTTCATCCAGCGCGGTTTTTAGTTTGTCCCTTTCTTTTCTCAGCTCTTCTTCACGCTTCTTTAGGTTTCTGAATACCAGCTTATACGGTTTCGTAAACCCGGCTTTAATTATCGCTCTATAAACAAGATAAAACGATATGATTTTTAGAAAATGCCCGATCAGATTGGATAAACCATATACGCTGACATAAAATGTAAATACCAATTCTGCGCCTATGGTAAGAATGACGGACGCAACAATCAGCTTGAAAATATCAATATCAAATTCATTTTTTGCCTTGCGCAAAAGAATGATTGAGCCCAAAAGAATAACGGAAATAATATATTCGCTGATCTTTTTAAACGGGGTTAGTCCCTGCCCCTCAATGAAGCAATCAGGAAAGATTTCTAACGTTAGAATGGATATAAGCAGTAGGGATGTAATACCAAGGTAGGTAACAAAGGCCTTCGATGCTGTGATTTTTTTATTAAAAAAAAGCGATGCAATAAGAAAAGTAATACTCTCCATAGATCTTGCTGCTATCCATAGCTGAGTCGGCAAATTGGCTCCATAGCCATCGAACACCCCCATTCCTGTATATGCGAGGGTATGAACCAAATCGATACCCCCAATAAAAAGATATGCTACCCCTATAAGGAGCAGGTAGTTGTTCTCCTGAAATTGACGTGAATTCCACGCAACGATAAAGATTCCACAGGCAATAACAATACTGAATATCTCTGCAAGACTATGAAATAATAAATAACTGTATAGACTGGTGAAATACAACCCGATTAAGATGACGCTGGCGGGTATTAAAATCGTCCATTTGCTTTTGCTATAACTATTCGTTTTCATAATATAATTCTCTCCATATTTTAACCCCATGAGGTCGAGATTCTAAAGCGCAGAATTATGGAGAACAAAATGAACATCAAAACAAGAAGAAAATATGATTGCGATCTCAAAAAAGATGCAGTTTAATTGTGTGCTGAACCGGATAGCGCCATTACTGAAGTTGTATAAAATATAAAAAAGAGGTTCGAAGGTGATAAAAAGAAATTTTTCTGGCGACATCAAATTTTTTTAGATACCAGAGGCCTTTTGTGATTTTTCGAACAAGTTTAACTAAAAGCAAAACACTTCAAAACGCCTTATAATGCAAAAGTTTGATCAGAATTGTTGTCTGCTGAAACCTCAATTTAAGTTTGGTTCTTATCCAATACCTCCCGTACCTTGGACATCAAATCTTCCGATGAAAATGGTTTTTGGAGAAAATTAAATCCTGGTGATAAAAAACCCTGATTCATAAAAGTAGTGTCCGTATATCCAGACATGTAAATTACTTTCATCCGTGGGTACCATGATTGCAATTGTTCTGCTGCTTCCTCACCACCCATCTCGGGCATCACCACATCAGTGATCATCAGCTCAATCAGCCCTTCATGTTTCTTGCTTATCTTCAAGGCATCTTTCCCATTTTCAGCATCCAGAACCCTATACCCGTTTTGTTTAAGAATTGCTCGTACAAATTTTCGAAAGAAATCATCATCTTCAACAATTAAAACGGTCTCGGAACCACCATGCCCTATTTCAGGATACTGTTCTTTTGTTTCCAAAGTCACACTTTCTTTTGCTTTGGGTAGATAGACTTTGAAAGTTGAGCCCTGTCCCGGTTCGCTGTGGACACAGATAATACCACAATTTTGTTTAACAATACCGTAGACAGTGGAAAGCCCCAACCCCGTTCCTTTGCCTTTTTCCTTGGTGGTGTAAAAAGGCTCGAATATATATTTTTGTATTTCCTTATCCATGCCCACACCGGAGTCGCTAACAGACAGCATTACATAGGAACCTGTCTGCTCTTCAATGCCATGCTTTTTGCAATAATCTTTATCTATCACTATGTTTGTTGTTTCAATAGTCAGTTTGCCTCCTTTGGGCATGGCGTCTCTGGCATTAATCACCAGGTTCATAATCACTTGTTCCACCTGTCCGGGATCTATCTTTACCGGCCATAATGCAGATCCTAAAATATTTAAAATTTCAACATTTTCACTAATCAGGCGGTTAAGCATTTTTTGTATACCTGCCAATAATTGGTTGAGATCCAGAATTTCGGGTTGAGCAATCTGTTTGCGGCTAAAAGTAAGAAGCTGACGGGTCAAAGCGGCTCCCCTTTCTCCGGCTTTCTCGATCTCCTCGATCTCCTCTTTCAGAGATCCCTTAATGCCATCATTCATTAATGCAAGAGTGGCATTCCCGATGATTACACCGAGTATATTGTTAAAATCATGGGCTACACCGCCGGCCAGTACACCGATAGATTCCATCTTTTGGGCTTGCTGAAGCTGGGCTTCAAGTTGTTTACTCTCGGTAATATCTTGAACCATTCCGATGGAGCGTACAATCTTACCCGATGGATCTCTAACATGCTCACACCTCTCCTGGACGATGCGGACTTCATTGTTGTCGTGGCGGACAAGGCGGTGTTCAATCTCATAGCTGTCACGACCTTCGCGCAATGAGTTGGAATAGGCTGCATCTACGGCAGCGCGATCATCTGGATGTACAGTTTCAAGGAATACCTCGTATGTACCCTTCGATTCCTGTGGAACCAGGCCAAAGATGCGATACGTCTCATCAGACCAGATCAGTTCATTTTTAATCAGATCCAACTCCCAGCTTCCAACATGAGCAATTTTCTGGGACCTCTTCAGGAACTTCTCGCTCCTCTGTAAATCCACCGCCGCCTGCCTGCGCTCAGTGATGTCCTGTACCGTTCCAATGGAACAAATCGGCTCGCCGTTATCGTCATACAGGGTTTGACACCTTTCATGAACCCACTTTACGATATTGTCTTTTAACAGCAGTCGATGATCGATATCATATTGTGTCTTCTTAGCCAATGACTCCTTGTAGGATTTATCAACATAGACCCTGTCATCCGGATGTACCATTGCCAAGAAAGTATCATATGTGGCTTCAGACTTTTGGGGGGGCTGGCCAAAAATCCGATACATCTCATCCGACCATTGAAGGGTGTTATCTTTCAGATCAAGTTCCCAATGGCCCACCTGGGCGATTTCCTGGGCCTCTTTCAGCCGCTGCTTTGATTTTTGTAACTCCTTCTGTTTCGCTTCAAGCTTCTCCACGGTTTGACTCAGCTTGTAAGTGAGGCTGTTTTCATACATTTCAAGGAGGGTTGTCTCATTTTCCCTGGGCCTTTCAGGCACTGGCAATATCCCTTGACGGTGTTCATCAAGCACCTGGTCCACTATCTGGATAAACCGGGTCCCATCCATGGGTTTGATTATAAACCGGGACGCCCCAAGTCTCATACCCAGCTTCTCATCCATTTTTTCAACAAAAGTGGCTGTATAAAAAATGAATGGGATGCTTTTAAGAGTTGCATCTTTTTTTACTTCACGGCAAAGCTTGAACCCATTCATCACCGGCATCATGATATCTGAAATAATCATTTCCGGAGGGTCTTGCTTGGCATATTCAAGCGCCTGCTCACCATGATCGGCCACTGTAACGGTATGACCTTTGGCTTCCAGAAGCTGTTTGAGCATGTATTGGCTGTCAAGATTGTCTTCAGCAATTAAAATCCTTGTCATGATTTTTCCTTTAGCCTTCAGGAATAAATTTTTTAATCTGATCAATAAACGTGTCCGGATTTATCGGCTTTTCAAGGTATCCTTCACAACCAGCCGCTAAAACATTTTCCCGGTCACCCACCATGGCATAGGAGGTAACCGCCACAATCGGGATATCTGCCGTTTTTTTGTTTTGTTTCAATTGTCTGGCCACTTCATACCCATCCATGACAGGCAGTTGGATATCCAGCAGGATCAGATCCGGATTTTCCAAAGCAGCCAGTTCCAATCCGGTTTTACCATCTTTTGCCTGCACTATATCAAAACCGGATTTTTCCAATAGAATCGTAAGCAAATAGATATTTTGTTCATTATCCTCAATTATAAGTATCCTCTTTTTCATTTCGATTCTCCCCTCCTTTGTTTCGGCAGATAGACTGTAAAAGTACTGCCTTTTCCATATACACTGTCAACCTGAATCCTACCGCCAAGCAGATCAAGAATCCGCTTGCAGATGGACAACCCCAGCCCGGTTCCCTCATATTTTCGAGCAGTACCTGTATCGACTTGTTGAAACGGCTTAAACAATTTAGCCATATCCTCTTTTTTAATTCCAATACCGGTATCTGTTACACAAATCTTCAGCCGATTTTTGTTCATCCGGCATGAAATCATGACTTCCCCTTGATTGGTAAACTTAATGGCATTGTTGACCAGATTAATCAGCACCTGTCGGATGCGGCGTTCATCGCTGGTAATTTCCCCAACTTCAGGGGCAATCACATTAGACAGGTCCAATCCTTTTTTATCTGCCAGGGGACTCATCTCTTCCATAACCCGTTCAGCAAGATCGCGCATGTTAAAGGTGTCCCAGGATACGTCCAGTTCTCCGGCCTCAATTTTTGAAATATCCAGCACATCATTTATCAGGCTCAATAAATGGTAGGCACTGGCTTTGACCATGGTCAATTCCTTTTTCTGCTCAAAATTCAATGGGCCAACGACCTCGTTTATAATAATTCCGGTAAAACCGATGATTGAATTCAAAGGTGTGCGCAGTTCATGGGACATGGAAGCAAGGAAGGCTGATTTAAGCCGGTCGGCACTTTCTGCACGATTTTTAGCTATCTCCAATTGCGCGGTTCGTTCGTTCACCATTTCCTCCAGATGTTCGCGGTGTCTTTTTAATTCTTTTTCAATCTGTTTCCGATCAGAGATGTTACGGGTAACGATTACGAGCGCATCCTGCTTGCCTATGAAAGCGCGTCGGACATTCACCTCTATCCAGAACAGATGCCCTTCACGATGCTTTGCCTCCCACTCAAATATTTGTGGATTTCCTTCTTTTGCTTTGCGCATCCAGACCAGGGCATCCTGTTTTGTAAAACAAGTCTTTTCTGAGCCGAGATCACCAAAATTTAGTCGGTTGAATTCAGTACTCGAGTAACCGAACTCTTCGCATGCCCGTTGGTTGGCAGCGAGTACCGACCCGGTCGTAATGTCTTGAATAATCACGGCATCATTCACAGAATCAAAGATTGTCCGAAAACGTTCTTCGCTTTCTTGCACCCTGCGGGATGCATCAATAACACGTAATCGTTCAAGTCCTGTGCCAGCGATCAATTCAGCAAATCTTTTAATGAATACGAGGTATCGGTCCAATTGATTACGGGTCACCCGGGGAACTTTTGCAAGTGCTTTCAAATAGGCTTCTTCATCAAACCCGAATCGTTTTGCCTGGGATTTAAAAAACGATAGATCAGGCTCTGCATCAACTATCTGCCCGACAAAAAGATTCGCCAGATGCCGACCTTTGATGATAATTGGTATGGCATTATCAATCAACCCATGTGAACAGCGATATGTCACCGAGGGTTTAGCTTCATCCATATGGGTCTGGATATACTGGTCACTAATTAGACATTCTTGTTCACAAACCGGGTGGACATGGTGAAACTTTGTGCAGATATCGGTAAACTTGTATTCAAGAAGAGAGTTGTCATCAAGATCAATGACGGAAGTGGGAAGCGTGAACTCTTTGGGCAGATCAGCCAACAGTTTCTTGAACTCAGTGAAATCTATCAGATCCTCCAGTTTATATTCCATACATCCTCACTTCCCCAGTGGGATCCAGGATGTCCTGCAAAAACTCACCCAGCAGGTTCAGGCTCAGAATGCTGACGAAAATGGCGACTCCCGGAAAAACCGAAAACCACCAGGCCGTCAGCATATAGCGGCGACCAATGCCGATCATGGCGCCCCACTCCGGCGTTGGAGCCTGGGCCCCCAATCCGATAAAACTTAAGCCCGCTGTTGTGACCAGAACCGCGCCCATATCCAGAGAAGCCTGGATGATAACCGGCATCAGGCAATTGGGTAATATATGCCCGTAAAGAATCCGAACATGGCTGAAACCACAAACCCGGGCAGCGTCCACATACAGATTCTGTTTAACCGACAATACCTGGCCCCGCACCATGCGTGCATACCAGGGCCACCACACAAGCGAAATCGCCAGCATCGCATTGACCAGGTTTGGGCCAAGGGCGGCCACAATTGCCAGCGCCAGGATCAGACCGGGAAAGGCCAGGAAAATATCTGTAACCAGCATCAATGTTTCGTCAATGTACCCGCCGAAGTAACCGGCCATCGATCCGATCAGAATACCGATCAGCAGACTTGTGGATATGACGACTGTAATGGTCATGACGGAAAGGCGGGCACCTGCAATGATGCGGCTCAAAATATCCCGCCCCATATCATCGGTGCCCATGGGGTGCATCAATCCGGGCGGCTGGAGTTTTACAGCCAGATTGACTTCCAGGGGATCATAGGGTGCAAGGTGTTCACAAAAAATAGCCAAGATGACCATTCCCAGAACAACAATCAGGGAAAAGAGAATGCCTAACCTTCGACGGAGTATGCCAAATATTTTCATGTATAGCTAATCCTTGGATCAAGGGCGACATATACGATATCCACAATCAGGTTGCTTATTGTATAGATAAATGCCACCACCATTGTGATACTGAAAATAGCATTGAAGTCCATCGCCATGATCGCGTTAACCGTGTACAGGCCAATGCCCGGCCAGGAAAAGATGATCTCCACCAGAAACGCCCCGGCCAACAGCGATCCGGTCTGCAACCCGATCATTGTGCTTGTGGGGATAAGGGCGTTGCACAGGGCGTGCTTATAGATCACATCCTGCTCTGAAATTCCTTTGCTGCGGGCAAATCCGATATAATCCTGGTTCAACGCCTCAAGCATACTGGTCCGGGTGATCCTGGCGATCCAGGCCAGTGACGCACAGGACAGGACAATGGACGGCATAAGCATGTGCCACAAACTACTGCTAAGCGCAGTCCAGTCTCTTGCCAGTATGCTGTCAACAACATAAAGGCCGGTGATCGTTAGCGGAACGCTGAGCGAAGGATCGATACGGCTTCCCGACGGTACCAGACTCAACCAATGATAAAAGACCAGTTGAAACAACAATGCCAGCCAGAAAATGGGCAACGCTACACCACTGATACAGATCACCCTGCTTATGTGATCTGCAAGACGATCCTTATGTACCGCAGACAACACACCAAGGGGGATGCCCACAATAACACTGATAAACATCGCTGCTAAAGTCAACTCCAGTGTAGCAGGGAAGTAATCCTTTAAGTCTTCCTTTACCGGACGCCGGCTTGAGAGGGAGTATCCCAAATCCCCCCTTAACAAGCCGGACATATACCTCACATATTGTTCCGGTAACGGACGGTCCAAACCCAGTTTCTGACGCAGGGTTTCCACCTGGCTGTTTGTCGCATGGGGGCCGGCGGCCATACGGGCAGGGTCTGCCGGCACGACATGCGAAAGAACGAAGGTAAGCAGTGAAACCCCGATGAGTACAAGCACCAGGCGGGCCAGACGACGCAGGATAAATACTTTCACTTATTCCTCTTTATATATATTTTCAAAATTAAAATACCAGGAGCTATAGGCATAATTATATTCATAACTTTTCACGTTTTTTCGCATGGCGATCCGTTCCTTTGGGTTGGATTGTCCAGATCTCTGGCACCTTTTACCCGGACCAGGCCATCAGAGGTGTTTGTCAGGTAAAATTTATCCCCCTGCTCATAATTGTTACCGGATCAAGTGTTGCCGGTGCGCATAGACCAGTACAGGGATGTTTTTTTGTCAGCTGTACCGGCCTATGTACAACAGACACTATTATAAATAAAACAAAAATAAGCATGAGACTCTTGCAAATAAAACATTTTCACGCCATTGGAGTCATCGATTGTATTAAGAATATTATAACCCCAATACGCGGGGGGGTATGATCAAGCTGTTATTATTTCTGCAAGAGGTTCACATTTGTTTCTTTTTCATTGAATCCCCCTTTTCTCGGCCAATAACATCCGATTAAAAAACAAAAAGAATCATTATGTCCCGCTTATTGGATCTATTAACTGATAATTAATAGTAAAAATTTTGATCACAAATATAGATAATTCATAACCGATTCGATAAAAATCATTCGGTATTTTATCAAATTGTGACCAGATCCAGTATGAAATGCTGCCTATTCTTTAAATTCAGAGAGAGTTGCATTATGATTAAATATCAAAACAATTAATGGTTCAATCAGTCTGATTTGATTGCAGATAAGAATATTTTGATATACATAGCAAGTCGTTGCGTTAAAAGATAGTTTATAATATATCGCAGCGAAAGACAAATCAAATTTCATAGATGGAATCCTTCTTTTATATGAAATTTAATATTGAGAATGAAAAATATGGGGTTACAAATTTTGTTGCTGATTTCTACCGGTATAAATAGTGCCGTGGAAAAATTATAAATAGGCCAGGACTTCCAAAAGAATGACTCAGGGGGCCGGAATTGGACGGCAGCGATTACTATAACGTGTATCGCACTGGTTACAATTCCTAACAAATTAAATTTTCGTGTGGTGTTTAATGATGGTATTATTGTTCTGTTTTCGGAGCTGGCGCTAAAGCACTCATTGGCAGATACATTGTGGGGTTTTCAATTCCTGTTAAAAGTTTAGAAAACCCACGATTTTAAAACGCAACCATCCGCCACCTACTTTTTTTATCTGTGGTACGGATGCTTCACAGAGCCCGGTCATGCCGGGACACCGCAGGTGAAAAGTGCAGCCGGAAGGCGGATCAAGTGGGGATGGGATTTTACCTGAAAGCTGTATTTTGTTTTTAAACGCGGGGGGCTGCATAGGGAATGGCCGCCGGGAGAGCCATGGTATTTGGCTGGACAGGATGATTAAAATGGACAATTTTTTACCTGCTCTGCCGGGCGGCCAAAAAACAGATCATCATAATGTTGTCACAGATCAGCCGGAAATCTTCCGCCTTTATCCGGCATCGGATTTTCGGCTGACTTGTTAACAAATTACAGGGCTATTCGATGACGATATCTCCGAAATAAGGGAAATTTATCGGATTCACGATGGGCGTAGCCCGTACGTTCTTTTTAGCGCCATAGGAATGATTCTGCCAGTGGTAGGGTACAAAGGCGGCTTCATCGTAGAAAATCTGTTCAATTTCCTGGAGTATGGCCGCTCTCTTTTTGAGATCTGTTTCTGATTGGGAAGCCAGAACAAGTTCATCAACTCTTTTATTGCAATAATTGCCGCTGTTAAATTGACCGTATCCGGTTTCTGCATCCGGGCACATGACCAAAAATTCTGAATAGTTGGCTGAATCTTCTGTATCCGGGTGCCAGCCGATCATCATCATGTCTGCTGCCCTGTCATCGAACTCATTCCAGTACTGGGCTCTGGGCATGGTTTTCAGATTGACCTTGATCCCGATTTTACCCAGCATCTGGGCAGTGGCTTCGGCAATTTTTTCATCGTTTACATACCGGTTGTTGGGGGCCATCATGGTGATTTCAAAACCGTTTTCATACCCGGCTTCTTTCATCAGGGCTTTGGCTTTTTTCAGGTCATATCTGGGTTTGAGGTTTTCTTTGAAACCCTGGAATCCTGTGGGGGCCTGCTGGGCCGCGACAGAAGCAGTTCCCTTCATTATTTTTTTCACAATACCATCATTGTTGACGGCATGAACGATTGCCTGCCGGACACGGGCGTCCTTGAAAGCCTCAACTCTGTTCTGGTTCATCTGAAACGTAATGATCCGGCTGCCGGAAACGGTTATCAGGTTTACTTTGTCATCTGCCTGGACCCTTGCAAAATCCTGGGGCGGTACCGGTGAGATAAAGTCAACATCACCGGAAAGAAGGGCAGCCATTCGTGTGGCATCCTCTTTGATGGGAGTTAAGATCAGTGTTTCGACATTGCCCGGGCAGTTGGTATCCCAGTAGTCTTTATTTCGTTCCATAACGAGTTTTACGGTATGTTCACGTTCAACAACTTTAAAAGGGCCTGTTCCGGAGTGATTGTCCCTGGCAAAGGACGGGCCGACTTTCAGGATCAGGTCTTTGGGCTGACCGTTTTTGTCCTTTCCCGTATAGAAGACTGAATCCATCGGGAAAAAATAGGTCGCCATGTTGAGTAGAAGCGCATAGGGACTTTTGGTTTTGATGTCAATGGTGTAGTCATCCACCACATAGGCACCGTCAAACGGCGCTAAAAGGCCTTTGAAGTCGGTGGATTTGGCCATGCGGTCAAAGGACCATTTCACATCCTTTGCTGTAAATGGATTGCCGCTGTGGAATTTTACGTCTTTTCTTAAATGAAACCGCATGGTGAGATTGTCGAGTCTTTCCCATTTGGTTGCCAGGCGCGGTTCAATGGTCATCTCTTTTGTCCAGCGTACAAGCGGGTCATTTACCCAGTGGGAAAGCTGGAGCTGTTCGCCTGCCAGTTGGACCTGAATATCAAGGGAACCCGGGTCTGCTGCAAACCCCACTTTGAAAGTCTTTGCCCCTGCAGTAAAAGTCAAAGACAATACCAGAAAAACAGTGACAATAATTAAAACAAGTTTTTTCATCCTATCCTCCATAGTCTTAGGTTACAAAAACATATTGGAATGCATCGTCCAAACCCATTCCAATGCTCTTGAAAAAAATTAATGATCACGGCACAAAACCGTGGCTAACCATAGAAGGATCTGTTTTTTCTGTCTAATTTTTCCGGATAAGATGCCAGATTAAAAGGATAAGGTGGCTTATTTTCCTCATAAGCCGGCATAAAACAGGGATAACGTGTCCAGATGACCAGATGAACGCAATGGGGTATAGTGATTCTCAAAAATATGTTCCTTAAAAAGCCATATAAGAAAAGAATCACCTAAAAGCAAATCGATCGTCACTCAGCAGGTTTTAAAGTCTGGGTGATTGAAAATCAGATCCACATATCGGAACCTGTTTCTGCGATTTGCTATAAACCCAAATCTTGACATGCTATTTCCATTTTCATAGACTCGGCAAAATCTTTGGGATGAATTTGGGACCGGGTATGCATAAAAATTTTTACCGTGTTTTTATTATTTTGACACTCCTGTCAATGGGATCTGCCTCACTGGGCATTGCCGGCCCCGACCATCAAATTGAAATCCGGGAACTTGAAAGAAAAATTCAAAAACAAACCGGCTCAGAGCTGACAAAAAGCCTGTCCCGGCTCATAGTGCTGTATGAAAACCGCTCCCCTAAAAAGGCACAGGAGTATTGTCTGCTTTTGAAAAAGGAATATGAAACGCTCGGGGATGTTGAAGGCATTGCCGGGGTGCTGTATGACCTTGGAAATTTCTATTATTACACAGGCTACTACGATAAGGCCTTAAATATCTATGGCCAGATGCTGGCGCATTGCAAAGAGAACAACCTTGCCCAGTGGCTGGGAAAGGCCTATGTCATAACCGGAAGAGTGTATTCCCGGCAGGGGGATTATGATACGGCGCTGGATTATTATGAAAAATCATTGAAGATCCGCCAGTCCATTAATGACACCAGGGGAGTGTCCTGCTCCTTGAACAACTTTGGCCTTGTTTACGCAGATCTGGGGGATTACACAAAGGCGGTTCAATTTCAGTTCGACTCTTTAAAAGGATATGACAAAATCGGGGACAGGTTCGGAATTGGATTTACCTATGAAAATATCGGTAAAACCTATTTTATTTTAAAAAATTATGACAAGGCATTGGAATTTTTTTTAAAATCCCATGAAGCTTACAAAAAGATAGGTGATGCAGGATGGATCAGCCTGGCCCTTTTAAATATAGGGAACTGCTATAGAAAAGTCGCAGAGTTCACACTGGCCCTTGAGTATTATAATAAAAGCCTGGAGATTGCCAGGCGGAAAAATTTAAGCTGGAACATCCCCTGGGCTATCGCCCGCAAAGCAGCGGTGTACAACGACACCGGCAGATACAGTCAGGCAATTGAACTGGGTGTGAAGGCAAAAGAGTTATTCACTGAAGTTGACGATCAGACAGGGTTGTACCTGGCATACAAGGTCCTTGCCCAGGCATATCTTGAATTGGATGTGCCTAAAAAGGCCAGGGACATTATGATTAAAAGGATGGCATTGGCAGAAAAGAACAATGAGCCAAGGGTTCTTGCCCAGACCTATAATTATCTGGTCGGCATTTACACCCGACTGTTCAATCACGGATTCGCCTTGGAAATGCTCGAAAAGGGCCACATCCTGGCAACCCGGCTTCAATCTGATGATTTTTTAAGTGAAAACAAACACCAGGCCTCTGTTCTGTATGCCGCCATCGGGGATCATCGTTCCGGGCTGACATCATTCAGGCAGTACCGGGATATTGAAAATAAAAAAGCTTCCGTGACCATGAAAGGCCGGCTGCTGGAATTGCAGACCGCCTATGAACAGGAACGCAAGGTTTTGGAAAGAAAGGTCGGACGGCTGTATTGGGTTTTGGCGGGTATTGCCGTCCTTTTTGCTGTTTGCGGGGTTCTCATGGCATTCCGACACTACCGGCGACAGCTCGCCCAGAAAACCGCCACAAACCGGGCGCTTCAAATGGAGTCCAAGCTCAAGCTTTTCCAGGCCCGGGTGAATCCTCACTTTCTGTTCAATTCCCTGGATTCCGTTATCCGGCTTGGCCAAAGCCAGCTTGAGTACGGCACAGGGACTGAGAAATTCAAGCAAACCCTGCTGAGACTTTCCCGGGTGTACAGAAATATCCTGGCCCTGCCCGACCTTGCCGAGGTTTCTATTGAACAGGAGTTCGACCTGGTCAAAGATTACCTGTGGGTTGAAAAGCAGATTTTCGCAGACAGAATTGATTTTCATATCCATCTGCCAGAGGACCTTAAAGAATGCACCATCATCCCTTTATGCGTGCTGACCCTGGCTGAAAATGCAGTCAAGCACGGGTTGTCGCCAAAAAAAGAGGGCGGATTGGTGAGAATATCCATCTCCCGCCGGACCGGTTTTGTTGAGATCCGGGTAAAGGACGACGGCATCGGGTTTGATGTGGAAAAGATGAATCGCGGCTTTGGACTGTACAGCATCCAGAAGCGGCTGGAACTGCACTATAAGGGGCGGGCATCTTTTAATATTGAGTCAAGAACAGGGCATTTCACACGCGTTTCAATAAGGATACCATATGACAAGTCATGATCGTTTCAATGTAGTTGTTGTGGAAGACAACCCGGATTCAATGGACAACCTGCTCGGCTGCCTGAAGGCCAACGATAGTGTTCATGTTGCGGGCACGGCTGACAACGGAGATGACGGCATTGTTCTGATTAACAAAGAGGCGCCGGACCTGGTATTTCTGGATGTGGAAATGCCCGGAAAAAACGGGTTTGAAGTCCTGGAAGCCCTGACGGTTTCACCCGGCATAATTTTTGTGACAGCCCATGATCAGTTCGCTGCCAAAGCTTTTGAAGTTAACGGGATCGATTATATCGTCAAGCCGGTCAGCCTCAGACGTGTGGATCAGGCCATTGAAAAGGCGAAAAAATCCATGGCTTTAGACAGGATAGATCTTCTTTCAGCCCTGTCCGGGGTGCTTTCCCCGACATCATTCAGAAAAAGGTTCACCGTTAAACTGGGGGATCAGGTGTATATTATTCGCAAAGAAGAGGTGTTTTATTTCAAGGCAGAAGATAAATACGTCTTTTTATGCACCCGGAACAAGGAGTATTTTTACAATTCAACCATAAAAGAGCTGGTGAAAGAACTTCACCCGGACGACTTTATCAGAGTGAACAGAAGCCATATCGTGGCCATTGATAAAATCAGGAAGCTGAAAAAGAATTATAAGCTTCAAACCTGCCTGGTGCTGGATGATGAGAATAAAACCTCGGTCCCCATCAGTAAAAAGTACCTGTCCCATCTCAAATCCAAACTCGATTCCTGATACTCTGAGCAAGTCTGATTTCGGATTCTGGGATCACCCATTAGATATTAATAACCATTTTAGAATTTGTATTTTATTAGTCCAGGCGGTTTTTGCAAATTTTCAAGAGAAAATTCGTGGTACCTGACCAGTATCCCCACTATACAGTGACGGAATATTGCGAGATTAATTTATTTCATATATATTTGGGGTGTTTTACAGACACAGCGTTTGATTTTAAAATTTATTGGAATTATGATTTGCTATGGATCGACCATCATTAAATAGTATGACAAAAGATGAACTGATTGCAGAGTTGGCGCAATTGAGAATCGTTGAAGACAGGTATCGCACCCTGCTGGACAATTCCAGTGACGCCATTTTTAGTTTTGATAAAGATGGCCGTTACCTTTATGTTAACACGGAGTTTTCAAAAAACGTCTGTAATGAATCTCCGGACTATGTTATTGGGAAAAAAATCTGGGATATTTTTTCAAAAGAAGAAGCAGATAAGCGTTATGCTGTGGTTAAATGGGTGTTTGAAAATGGTGAACCCAGAAATATTGAGGTGCGTGTTCCCAATCCAAACGGTGATACTTACCACCTGACAACGGTTAAACCGATTTTTGACGTGCAAAATAATGTCAGTACCGTTATCTGTATTGCCAAGGAGATTACCGAGCGTATCCTGGTGGAAAAAGAGCGTGAAAAACTGATCAAAGAACTTCAAAAAGCACTTGAAGATATTAATACATTAAGTGGTTTGCTGCCGATCTGCGCCAGGTGTAAGAAAATTCGGGATGATAAAGGGTACTGGAACAGTTTGGAAGAGTATATTGAAAAACATTCTGATGCATCATTCAGTCATGGTATGTGCGCTGACTGCTCTGATGAACTTTACGGCAAACAAGAGTGGTATATCAGCATGAAAAAGAGAAACAAAGGTCAAAAATAGTTATTTTCTCTAATTCAGCTTTTCAGTTCCACGATATACGCCAGGGATACCAGCTTGATTAAATAGTAGGCTGATTTCGTGGTGATCCGTTTTGCCGGTGCCAGTTATTGGGGGGCAATAGCCTCATTTTTTAATCAGCACCTAAAGATAATTTGAAAATTATTATCAGTTCTGCTATCTAATCGTACCATAGCAGGAAAAACGGTGACGATTATCTGTTGTAAGCATTCCTGCCATGATAAGACCAGCCCGTTTCCAGACGAAAAAACAAACCGGATCTGATAAAATTATGAGAACACAGGGAAACACCCAAAATTTTGATGACAAATATCGTATCCTCTTTGAAAAATCAAAAGACGCCATTTTAATTATCGAGAATCAGTTTTTTTCGGACTGCAACCCGGCAGCGGTTGAGATGCTTGGCTACGAAACAAAAGCGGAGTTGCTCGACACGCATCCGTCTCAATTGTCTCCCCAATTTCAACCCGATGGCCGGGATTCTTTTAATAAAGCAAAAGAGATGATGGATATTGCGCTGAAAAACGGCAGTCATCGTTTTGAGTGGACACATGTCAGGTTTAACGGCGAAGAATTTCCCGTGGAGGTCGTGCTGACTGCTATCTCCGATGAGAAAGGCAAAGAAGTCCTTCATACGATCTGGCGGGATATTACGCATCACAAAGGGGTTGAAAAAGAGAGGGAACAAGAACAGGAAAAGCTGCTGAATATTCTTGAAAGCATCCCCCATGGTATCGCACTGGTTAACAACCAGGGGGATTATCAATATGTGAATCCGCATTTTACAAAGATCACCGGCTACTCCATTGGTGATATTCCCAATAAAGAGGCCTGGTTTGAAAAAGTATACCCTGATCCGGAATACCGGAAACTGGTAGTAGATACCTGGGCAAAAGACAGTGGGAACCCGGGGCTTGGGGAGTTCCGGGAATTTGAAATCACCTGCAAAAACGGGGACTCCAAGCATATTGAGTTCAGATCCACGTTTTTAGATGATTTAAAAATTTCGGTGCTCACCGATGTGACGGACAGAAAGAAAACCGAGGAAATGTTCCGGGAAAAGGACAGACTACAGGGGGTTCTGGAGCTTTCAGGCGCGGTGTGCCATGAAATGACCCAGCCGTTGATGAGCATTCAAGGGTACTTTGATCTTTTAACCATGGATATCGCTTCCGACAGTCACATACATGAAAGAATCACAAAGATTCAGTCTCAGATTGGACGATTGACAAGCATCACCAAAAAACTGATGGACATTTCACGGTACGAAACAAAGGATTATCTGGACGAAAAGATAGTGGACATCGCAAAATCATCTAATAATGTGGATTAGGGTTTTACTGTTTTAAAAAACAGCATTCCTATTTAAGGTGTGTTTCAAATACCCGGATCAGGTTGCCAATGGTAAACGGCTTTTGAAGGCTTGCCGTAAATCCGAATTTCTCGGGGTTGGCAATGGTATCTTCCTTGGAATAGCCACTGGCCACAAAGACAGGGATGCGGTTATCCCTTTTGCGGATTTGTGCCACCGTGTCTTTGCCCCCCATGCCGCCGGGGACGGTAAGATCAAGAATCACGGCATAAAACGGATCTTTGTCTTTTTTTGCCTCATCAAATGCCTGAACCGCTGATTCCCCATCACCGGTACAGACCACAGAAAACCCCATGGGTTCGAGCATGTCGGCCAGCATTTCCCGGATCATCTCTTCATCATCCATGACCAGGATTTTCCCCGAACCCGTATAATCTGATTTTTCAATATGCTCTTCCGGCCTTCCAACAGGCTCTGCTGCCGGAAGATAAATATGAAATGAACTGCCTGTGCCAAGTTTGGATTCAACATCAATGATGCCATTGTGCCTTTTGACAATGGAATAACTTGTGGCAAGGCCAAGGCCGCTGCCTTTCTGTTTTGTGGTAAAAAACGGATCAAAAATTCTTTTCAGATACTTGTCCTGGATTCCGGTGCCCGGATCGCTGATGGAAATTTTAACATACTTATCCTGTGAAAGTCCGGGGTGGCCTTTTGGGGGGGATGCGGCATTGACAGCGGAAACATGAATGTTTCCACCCGACGGCATGGCATGCTGGGCATTGATCACAATATTGTCAATCACCTGGCCGATCTGGTTTTTATCATAGTTACTCATCCATAGATCATCCTGGATATCAAAGGTACAGGATACGTTTGCACCGCTCAATGCAAACTGACAGGTTTGTTCAAGAAACGGAACCAGTGATTCGACTTTTTTAATTGGCGCGCCGCCTTTTGAAAAAGTCAAAAGCTGATGTGTCAGACCCTTTGCCCGGTCAGAGGCATTAAACGCCTTTTCCAGGTATTGTGAAATTTGGGGGTCTGTGGTCTTTTTGCGTGCCAGGTCAAGATAGCCGAATACACCGCTTAGCAGATTGTTGAAATCATGGGCGATCCCGCCGGCCAGGGTTCCGATGGATTCCATTTTCTGGGCGTGTTCGGACTGTGCTTCCAAGGCTTTTTTCTGGGTAATATCGGTCAGGTTAACCACCATCCCTGTGGGAATCTCATCTTTTGATTTGATAACGGCGGCACTTAAAAAGATGTCAAGGGTTTTATGATCTTTGGTATACCGCCGGGTTTCAAAATTGAGAGGGCGGCCTGTTTCGTAGATTTTTTTTATTTTCTGCAGGGTCAGCTTTTTTTGATCATCCGGGATAAAAGGAATGTGTTTGCCTTTGAGCTCTTCCAGGGTCCAGCCGAAAACCTTGGTAAACGCCGGGTTGATAAACTGCGGCAATCCTTTTGTGTCGTACATGACCATAGGGTCCGGGCTTGCGTCAAGAATGGCCCGCATCTGCTGTTCATTTTTGAGAAGCGCCTGTTCATTCTGTTTCCGCTGGGTGATATCTGCGCAGACCCCGATCCACCTGAAGGGGCGGTTGTTCTCATCTAACAGGGGAAGGGCATTATCGGTCCAGTACCGCAAGGTTCCATCCTTCCGGCGGATACGGTATTCATAATTGATCGGTTCTGTGGATGTTCTGTGCAGTTCCACGGCCCCTGCGAGCATGGGCAGATCATCCGGGTGGATCAGGTCCAGCCAGGCAGCGATATTGCTGGAAATGTCTCCTTTTTTAAACCCCAGCAGTTTGTCCACATCACCGAACCACTCCAGGGCATCTGTTTTAACATCCCATTCATAAATCAGGTCGTAGGAGGCTTTGCCGGCAACCTTGAACCGTTCCTCACTTTCTTTAAGGGCTGCTTCTGCCAGTTTGGTGTCTGTGATATCCCGGGTGATGCCTTCTACACCACGGATATTGCCCTCCGGATCTGTGAAAAAATGAGCATTGGTGGAGGCCCACCAGATGGATCCGTCCTTGTGTCTGAGCCGGGCCTCAAAATTTTTAACGGATCCTTCGGCTTTAAGTTTTTCAAGGAATGTATCGCGTTCTTCGGGAAAGGCGTATACCTCCTGTGCCATTTTCATTCCCAATGCTTCGTCAACCGTGTAACCGGACAACGACTCAACTGACGAGGAAATAAAGGTAATCACGCCATCCATATTCGTTCGGTAGAGAAGATCCGGTGTGTTTTCAACCACGGCCCGGTATTTTTCTTCACTTCGCAGCAGGGCTTTTTCCGCCTTCTTTTGCAGGCTCATGTCTGTATGGGTACCCACAAGCCCTATAATCCGGCCGTCAGAGCCCCTGATGGCATAGGCTCGCAGCAGGATGCTCAGTATGCTTTTGTCCCTTGCGTACATCTCAACTTCTCCGATCCACTGACCACCGGCCATGATGACTTCAAACACCTGCCGGCCAAGTTGTTGATCCACGTAAAGGGAGGCAGGCGGGTCCTGGCCGATATTGCCGAAGAGTTCGTCAAAGGCTTTGTTCTGATACCAGTGCCTGCCATCAGGGTCTGACATTCCGATGGCGTCCGAGGAAAGCTCCACGGCGGTCTTGAAATGATGGAGGTGCTCATCTCTTTGTTTCCGTTCGGTGATATCGGTTAATGTGACAAGAGATCGTTTGTCGGATAAAATGGTTTTTCTGAATTCAACCACTTTGGTCTGGCCGGTTCTGCAGACAATGGGGTGTTCGATAACCTCATCAGAACAAAGAGATGCCTCGGTCCAGGCTTCTTTAATACCCGGTCCTGTATTCTTGTCCGGAATGGTTTTATCTAACCAGTCATCAATATTATTTATGGCTTCAGGTGTATAGCCGGTCAGCTCCGTGAAATACCGGTTCGTGAATATTAAGGTACTGTTTCGGCCCCAGACCATGATCCCGATCCGGATGTTTTCAAACAGGGAATTTAACAGATCTCTCTGGGTTTTTAATGTCTGCTCCGCTTTCATTTCACGAATCTTGGAAAAATGCTGGCGGATGAATAAAAACACCATGATGATGGTAATTAAAAGTGTCAGGATAAACAAAAGATTGACGCTGGATAAAAACCTGTCCAGCCGCTGGCGTTCATCGCTGAATTTATTCTGGGCATTGATACGGGACTTCCGGTTCAGTGCTCTTGCTTTTTCATATGCCGTTGAAATTCTCAGCAGGACGATCCTTGATGTTTCATCCGATTTCGGGCCGAATCCGGAGATGCCTTCGGTGGTCCAGATTTGCAGATCAGCAATGGCAGGCGCGGCAACGGCATGGAAGGCGGATGCCTGGACAAGGTTGTCAAAGACATAGGACTGGCGCAGTGTATAAATGCTTTTCGTCGCTGTTTGAACTGCTTGCAAAAGCGTTTCATGATTTATTTCACTTGGGTCCATTGAGAAGATTTTCGCGGCAGCCTGCACGTCAGACAAGTGCCCAAGTGCACGATCAAGGGAAACCAGTTCTGCGATCAACGTGTTTGGCAGATTTTTTTCAACAGATCGCAGGGTTTTGTTGGTGATGATGACATTGGCGATAACAGCCGCAATGGTGATGCAGATGGAAACAAAAAGAAGAACCTGCGGGATGGACCACGCTTTTTTCATTGAATATCCATCCCCTTTTCCCGGTAAAATTGTCCTGCACCGTCATGCAGGGGGATTGAAAGGCCTTTGAGAGCCGTTTTAAGCAGGATGGATTTCCCCTGGGGATGCCCCTGTTTCAGCAGCCGTTGTGTCCGTATGTTCCACAATTCACGGGTGACCTGGTAGACCTTGTTGGTATCCAGGTCCGCACTGACCGCAAGCAGTGCATGGACCTGCAGGGTCGGTGTCTTTTCAACACCCGGGTATACATTGGCCTTGATCATTCCCGGAACAAGATAAGGGTGCTTTTTATTGATTTTCAATGCGGTCTTTTGGGGGATGGGTACAAGTGTGATGCCTATCTGGGAAAGGTTGAGGACTGCTTTTAAAGGTGTGCCGGCCATCATCACAAACCCCTGTATTTCTCCGGTGATCATTTTGTCTTTTGTGAATACCGGTTTCAGGTATACCGGGGCCATCTGTTTTTCAGACAAATTGCTTTGGGCAAGAATGATACGCATGACCGATAATGTGCCTGAACCCGGTTCGTCCAGAGAAATACGTTTGCCTTTTAAATCGTCCATTATTGTAATGCCGGAATCTTTTCTGACGACGATGTGGAATTTTTCAGGATAGAGACTGGCAATGGCACGCAGTTTTTTGTATTCGGGTCTGCCGGTAAAAATGCCTGTTGTGTGATATGCCATGGATGCTACGTCCGCCTGAACAAGACCGGCCTCAGTTTCCCCGGATACAATGGTCCGGATATTTGCAACCGAGCCTGCGGAGTTCTGTGCAACGGCAATACACCCGGGAACGCCGGCAGGTGCGTCTCCTGAACTTGTTCCCTGCCGGGTGGTGTCTGTCAGTCCCTTTGCAATCAGTTTTCCGATGGGATAATAGACGCCTGAATTGCCACCGGTTCCGATTCTGAAAAGTGTTTTGCCGCCTTGTTTGGCACCGATATGAGTACTGATAAGAAGCACTATCAGGATCGGTAATATGGAAAGGTGAATTTTTTGTTGATTCATATCCGGCTCTCCCTATGTATGCATTTGCGCCCGGCGACTGCTTTTTTTACCAAAAAAAATGATTGCCCGGCCTCCGGTTTATAAAGTGACTCCGACAACAATGGGGCTCTCTAAGACCATTTGTCTGACAGATATTTTTAAAAGCCATCTCAAAAAAGTCTTTTGACCTAACTTCTGCGTTTTCGGAAAAATTAAATCCTCGGCTCGGAGAGGAGCAAATGCTCACAATATTAACTATATTACTCCGGTTGAATTTTTCCTCAGCCTTGAATTAAGGCCAAAATCTTTTTTCTGAGACAGCTTATAGTTTCTCATAAAGCGTACCTGCGGGCACCACCTCATACCTTTTGAACCCGGGCCTTGATATTTGATTTGGTTTAGGTGGACCCAATTTTTAAATTATACAGGTAATTACCATAAAATACCAACTCTGAATTGCCGGAAGATTTTCTGTGGCACAAATGGAAAAATATTTTGTCTTTCTCCTTGACCGGGAGATAGATAGACAATAGAAGTATACGAATATTTCTTTTTTCCCGCAAAGACAGGAGATTTCGGATGCAGGATATATATGGCACGGATGGTGACGTTGATGTGGAACAATCACCTGGCCCGGGAAAGTCAGGAACCGGGAGGCAATTCCCGGTTGAATTTTCCGGAAAGACCGGGGAGTTTTTTAAAATCTGGATTGTGAACCTGTTTTTAACGATTATTACTATGGGAATCTACAGTGCCTGGGCCAAGGTGCGGACCCGGCGGTATTTTTATGCCAATACCTCGATTGACGGGCACCCGTTTGATTATCTGGCAAAACCAGTCAATATTTTAATCGGCCACCTGATTGTAGGATCGTTTTTTATCGCCTATTCTCTGTCCGGCCGATTTGCCCCGCAGTGGAGTGTTGGCCTGATGATTTTTTTTTATCTGGTGCTCCCTTATCTGATCCTCAAGTCCATCCGGTTTTACACTCATAATTCAGCATACCGGGGCATCCGGTTTAAATTTTACGGGACACTCTGGGAAAGCTACCAATTGTATTTATTATCCCCGATTCTGATTCCCCTCACCCTGGGGCTTTATTTCCCCTACTGGGTACATCTGCAAAAGCGGTGGTTTTTTGAAAATACGGCATACGGAAGCGCTTTAAATTATTTCCGCGGTAGACCGGGCATGTTTTACAAAACATATATATTTGCCTTTTTACAGGTGATTTTGATGATCGCTGTTTTTTCCCTGATTATAGGGATGGGTACCTATTTTACAGGCACAGGATTTGAAAAGGATGCGGTTAATCCTGAATTTTTTGTGAAGGCCGGAATAGCGGGCGCCATTGTCATGTACCTTGTCGTGATTCTTGGTACAGCCATTGTCCAGCAGTATGTATTTGCCCGCATCACCAACTACTGCTGGCAGAAAAGCCTGATTGGACCGGTAAAGGTGGCCAGTGAACTCCAGGCAAGAAAGCTTTTCTGGATACGGTTTTCCAATATCGTGGTCATTGTCTTTTCCATCGGGTTGCTGATTCCCTGGGCCAGGATCAGGCGAATGAAATATATTACCGGCTGCATGCAGGTGAACGTGTCCGGCAGTTTTGATGAATTTGCGTCCGCCGTGGGCCATGATGTGTCGGCTGTGGGGGATGCGGCAACAGATCTTTTTGATTTTGATATAGGATTATAACCCCGGATTCGAAAAATGCAGATTAAAGGGATACTATTTGACGGTAAAAGTGCAAAAGATCACCGGGCTGTGATGCATGTCGATGGTGACGCGATCCGGCTGACCGACAACGGGGGGCATCCCCTTTGCACTGATAAGGATTTGTTGTCCTCCATTGACATCATCCCAAAACTTGGGGGAACCCGGCGCCTTATCCGTTTTAAAGGGGGGCAGCAGTTCGAAACCGAGGATTGGAAGGCTGTGGAAGCCCTGGAAACCCTGTTGGGGGTCAATCGGTCCTTTAAAATCGTCAGTTTTCTGGAGGCCCGCTGGCCTGCGGTGATCATCTGCCTTGTCGGATTGATCACGTTTGTCTGGGTGTCGGTGGTGTTTGGCCTGCCCAAAGCTGCCAGGGTTGTTGCCTTTAAGATTCCACATCAGGCCATGAACAGTATCAGCCAGGACGCTTTAACAATGTTGGATAAGCGGTTTTTTAAAGCCTCTGAGTTGTCTGAATCCCGGAAAGCTCAGATTCGAAGCGTTTTTTTTACCGTGATCCGGGAGACGGGAAAGGGGCATGGGTTTTCCCTTGAGTTTAGAAAAAGCGAGGCTCTGGGCGCCAATGCCTTTGCCCTGCCGTCGGGTACCATTATTGTGACGGACGCTCTGGTTGAGGCAAGTGATGATATCAGGCAGATCCAGGGGATTCTGATTCATGAGATTTCCCATGTCACCCATAGACATTCTCTTCGGTCCGTTATCCAGAATACCGGTGTGGTGGTCCTGATTTCCCTTTTGGCTGGTGATGTGACGTCGGTGACCTCTCTGGCGGCCAGCATCCCGACCCTGCTTCTGGAGTCCGGGTATTCCAGACAATTTGAAATAGAAGCAGATGAGGCAGTGGGACTCTATTTTTTATCAAAGGGCTGGCCTGTGAAAGCATATGAGGATATACTGTTACGAATTACAAAAGACAAATCGCAGTCCGATTCGCAGTCCGATTCGCAGTCCGATTCGAAGTACGATTCGCAGTCCGGTTATTCTTATCTGCTGTCCACCCATCACGATATCCGCGAACGAATCGAGCGGTTGCGAAAGTTGAAAAACTGATATCATTTGGGTGAATCGTTCGGATAGAAAATTATAGATATGCAATTCACAAGTCCAAAAATTCAAAATATTTTCTGCCGGGCGGAATAAACCGGTCCGGCAATTACATCCAATAGGGTACAAAATAATAAAAAGTTGCAGAATGAAGTGGTGGTTGAATATAGTGTGTGATAAACCCCTTCGAAATAGTTGATAAGTCAACTATATGGAGGATTTTTAAAATTACAGATTTCCTATAAGTATCAATTCTTATTGTTTAAATTTGATGTTTTTTTTGTCTGTCGTTTTATTTTTTGCTTGACAATGCAATTAGCCGACCGCTATGTATTAGCTATGAAATAGATATGAGTGCAGGGTTATATTTCATGAAAAGGGTTATCTTATCTAACTAAGGAGAGGGTAGAAATGTCATCAAACAAGTATTTTAAGCACGAAGGACCGTGGTCTGACGCGAATGATCCCCTGATGGTGTCTGATACCGGGGATTGGCGGACCAAACGACCAATCGTTGATAAAGACAAATGTATTTTTTGCGGTTTTTGTGCGATTTACTGTCCGATTCAGGTAATGGAGATGATAGAAGCATCTCACTTTGAACCTGATCTGGGCTTTTGCAAAGGGTGCGGGATCTGTGCCAAAGAATGTCCCAAAAAAGCGATTTCTATGGAACCTGAGGGGGATTTTCGAAAATGATAACAAAAGAAAAAGAGAAAAAACAAATTAAGGTTATAACCGGTAATGCCGCTGCTGCCACAGCTGCGAAACTGGCCCGCCCGGATGTTGTTGCCGCCTACCCCATCACACCCCAGACCGAGGTTATTGAAGCGATTTCCAGGTTTCATGCAAATGGCGAGATGGATTGCGAGCTCATTACGGTTGAAGGCGAAAACTCTGCTATGAATGCTGTTATGGCAGCCTCTCTTGCAGGCGGAAGAGTCTTTACGGCAACCTCCTCCTGGGGCCTTGTGTTTATGTATGATGCGGTTCTTGCCGTGGCCGGGGCCCGTGCGCCGGTTGTCATGGTTAATGTTAACCGTGAAACACCGGGGATCATTGCCGTGTCTTCAGGACAGCAGGATATGATCTCCACAAGAGATGCCGGCTGGATTTTCCTGATAGCCGAAGATTGCCAGGAAGTACTTGACCTTGTACTTCAGGCGTATCGCCTGGCCGAAGATTATGACATCCAGGTGCCTGTTATGGTGCATTATGACGGATTTTATCTTTCCTACCTGTCTGAAGGGGTGGATGTTCCTTTTCAGGATGATGTCGATCAGTTTTTGTCCGTGTTAAAAGATCAGCCCCAGCGAACCATCCTGACACCTGGTGAAGGAATGGGTTGTGGTTCCCACGGTATCCTTGGCGGATATCTGGAACTTCGCCACAAACATGTATCAGCCATGGAACGAGCCAAAGCAAAATTCGATCAGATTGACAAAGAGTATGAAGAGATTTTTGGCAGAGCCTATGGCGGGCAGATCGAAGAGTACCGCATGGATGATGCAGATGTCGTTTTGGTCGGCTCCGGATCTATGTGTGGCACAATAAAGACAGTTATTGATGAAAAAAGAGATGCCGGTATTAAGGTGGGTCTTTTAAAAATGAGAATGTTCAGACCCTTCCCGGGTGAAGTAATGGTTGAGTCCCTTAAAGGGAAAAAAGCCATTGGTGTTGTTGACAGAAGTCTGAACTTCGGGCACAAAGGCGGGCCTTTTTATACGGAACTCAAATCATTTGAAACAAAACTTGATGGTTCTCCAATGGTCAGTTTTATTGATGGTATCGCCAATACGGATATCACAACAGCCAATGTTGCAACAATGATCGATACACTATGTGATCTTGCTGCGGGCAAAGAGGTCCCTGAAGTAACATGGGTTTCCTATCCTGAAGCCAACGATCCTGATTCAGCAAAAGTGGGAGGGCAATAAAATGGCAGCAAAAAAAGGTAAACTTACAAAAGTACTGGATCATCTCAAACATGAGGATCCATTCAGCAAAGGCGTGGCATTCTGCCCCGGTTGCGGTCTTGAGCTATTATTGCGATTCATCCCCCAGGTTATTGGAAATGATATCGTAATTACAGGTACCCCATCCTGTTCAGCTCCTGTACTCCTTGGACAGAACAATCAATCATGGCATAAACTTTCGTATTTTGGAACGTTGATGACCGGAGCCGCGGCGAATGCCACAGGCCTTGCAAGATATTATAAAAAAGCAGGTATCGACAATACCGTTGTCTGTTTCAATGGGGATGGAACAGCGGCGGATATCGGATTTGGGAATCTGTCCGGTGCCGCAGAAAGAAACGAGCCCTTTATTTATATCTGCTACGATAATGAAGGCTATATGAATACAGGTATCCAGAAAAGTGGGACCACACCCTATGGTGCGACCACGACCACCACGCCGAAAGGATCAATCCACAAAGGCAAAAATCTACGGCGGATGAATCTGGCATTGAAAATGGCCATGCATAAGATTCCTTATGCAGCCACGGCAACCTTGAGTGATCTTGATGATCTTGCCATAAAACTGAAAAAAGCAAAAGAAGCCAAAGAAAGAGGGTTTGTCTTCCTTCATGTTCTGGCACCGTGCACCACCGGATGGGGCCATGCCCCTGAAAATACAATAGAGGTATGCCGCAGGGCGGTCAAAACAAACTACTTCCCCCTCTGGGAAGCGGTGGACGGTAAAATCAGAATGACGAAAACCGTTAAAAAACCCAAGCCCATATCAACCTACACCGAGCTTAGTAAAAAATTCGCCCATCTGACTGAAGAGGATCTTCAAATACTTCAGGACGATGTGGAATACGAATTTTGCATGTTGGGCGGATTGAGCGTACTGGATGGAGAATGTCAGCTTCCGGTATCTGCAGAAGATTAAAGGATCGGAAACAAGGAGAGACAAAATGAGTGAAGTCAGATTTCATGGTCGAGGAGGGCAGGGTGTTGTCACAACATCTAAAATTCTTGCCAATGCTTTTGCCAGAATTGGTCAGTTCGGCGCCAGTTTTCCAATGTTTGGGTTTGAAAGAAGGGGCGCACCCGTTACAGCTTTCGGTCGATTTTCAGATAAACCGGTCAGAGAGAAAACACAGATTTATAATCCTGATATTCTTGTGGTCCTGGATCCGAGCCAGAAAGCTTCTGAAGCTGTTTATGACGGGCTGCTGCCAGAAAGTATGCTGCTGTTGAATGATACGGATATGAGCACCAGAATTACACATGAGAATCTTAAAAAGTTCGCTTTGATTGACGCCAATAAAATTGCATTGGAAGAGATCGGCCTTGCGATTCCAAATACGGTAATTGTCGGTGCATTTGCGAAAATGTCCGGGCTTTTGGATGTTGAACCGTGTTGTGATGCATTGCAGGATTATTTTTCCGGCAAAAAGCTGGATGCAAATATTGTTTGTGCAAAAAGAGGGTTTGAAGAGGTTGAATTATTTGATCTTTAGACGGTTAGGGTCTCATGATCAATAGGGGATAACCAAAAATAAAAGGAGCTGTTATGCCTAGATGGGGAATGGTAATTGATGTAAAAAGGTGTATCGCTTGCTGGGGCTGTAGTATTGCATGTAAAGAGGAGCATTTTCTGCCACCTAACGTATTCTGGAACAGGGTACTGATCGGGGAACGGGGGAAATATCCGTCATCCAGTAAGCTGATTTATCCGATTCTTTGCAATCACTGTACGGAAGCCGCCTGCGTGGAAGCGTGTCCCACCGGTGCAACCTATATCAGAGAAGATGGGATTGTGGCCATTGACGATGAAAAATGTGTTGGCTGCAGAGCGTGTCTGGTCTCTTGTCCGTACCAGCAGAGAACCTATTATGATAAGGAAGTCAAAGATCGCGAGTATTTCCCGGGTCAGGGAAAAACCGAATTGGAATTGATCGGTGAAAAACTTTATCCTTTCACTTTGGGTACTGTTATTAAATGTAACTTCTGTACAGAAAGGCTTGAAGACGGCATGAAAAAGGGTCTGGAACCCGGTGTTGATGAAGAGGCGTCTCCGGCCTGTGTGAATATCTGCCCTGTGAATGCCAGAATATTCGGTGACCTGGATGATCCCAACAGTAAGATCAATCGCCTGATCATGGAGCATAAGGGAAAACAGCTTCGACCGGAATTCGGTACAGAACCGGCAGTCTATTATATTGATTAATAACAGGGGGAAATATGACCTATAAAACAGATGAAATTTGGGAAGACAAATGGGTAAATACCACCTGTGGTGTATGTTATTGCGGCTGTGCTGCAAAAGTTAGGGTGGTGAACGGCATCCCTGTCAAAGTCGAGGGGATCAATGACAGTACGATGGGCGGTGATGGTCCGGGGCTTTGCGGTAAAGGTACCGCAGGTCTGATGTACTATCACGATCCCAACCGTATTAAAAAACCAATGCTGAGAACCAATCCGGAAAAAGGGATTGGGGTTGATCCGAAATGGAAAGAGATTGAGTGGGATGAGGCACTTGAGATGATTGCCACCAAGATGAAGAAGATCATGGATGACGATCCCAATAAGATCCTTTTCACCAACCAGACCATGAGAGCGTCTGACGGCCCGCATAACCATCCCTATTTTTATGCACAGGCATTTGGTGTGAAAAATAATGGTAACTTCATTATCGGCGGCGGATCGCTTCATTGCGGAAATGCCTGCCATATGCTGGGTGGTTTGATCCATGGTGCATGGTCCATCGCACCGGATTGGCGATATACAAAATATGTTTTAAAATGGGGCTCCAGTAAAGGTACCGGATCCGGACATTCAGCCATGACCAATGCAAGACTTAGGGCAGATGCAGTCCGCCGGGGTATCAAGGAAGTTGTTTTTGACCCCATGGGTAACTTTGCCGGCGGTAAGGCAACCGAATGGGTGGGGATCCTTCCGGGTACGGATACAGCAGTGGGGCTTGCTATCGCCAACTATATCTGTAACATTCGCGGCGAAATGGATATCCTGTATCTTAAAGCCAAAACAAATTTTCCATATCTGATTAAAGAGGACGGTACATACATTCGTAATAAAGAGACCGACAATCCTCTGATTTTTGACAGCAGAGAAGGCAAGATTAAAGATTTTGATGATGAAACGCTTGCCTGGGAAGACTGTGCGCTTGAAGGTGAATACGAATATAAAGGCGAAAAAGTCAGACCGTGCTTTGTTCCGTTTAAAGAGCATTTGAAACAATATACCATTGAGTGGGCATCGGAAGTATCAACCGTTCCGGCGGCTACCATTCTTCAGGTGTGTAAAGACTGGGTGGACAATGCCCAGATTGGCGCCACCATAACGCTGGAAGGTAAAACCTATCCGTACAGACCGGTATCATCGGTTACATTCCGTGGTTCCCAGGGACACTCCAACGGTATCCACCAGGTCGCAGCCATTGACCTGATGAGTCAGCTGGTTGGCGCGGAAGACGTGCCCGGCGGAACATTGGGCTGGCCTGCCATCCGACGTGCCTATCCGGGTGGTAACTATGAGCAGACCTGTACCGCGGGTAAAGACGGCGTTATTGTTCCGTCTGTATTCTATTCTCATGATCCATGGCCGGTACATGCACCAAGTCTGCCAGCCACCAATATGGGCTGTGTTGATGTATGGACGCATTGTACGCTGTCTCATATTCCCTATGTTGATGAGATGGAATACATCCATGAGAAATTCGGCATGAAGTCCAAACCGGAAATGATTTTTGGTATTGCTGCCAATTTTGTTATCAGTAACTCGGATTGGGATACGGCTGTCAGAAACTTCAAAGACTGCTTTGTGGTTCAAAATGACCTCTGGATCAATGAAACAGATCAGGCCATTGGTGATCTTATCCTGCCGGATGTATCATATCTTGAAAAAGACTGCTGGTCTTCAGAAATTGATGCCTTTTTCTTTTCCGGCTCACCATCCCATGAAGACTGGTATGTGCACATGCAGCAGCCGGTTGCCAAACCAGTGGGTGAATCGCGTTTCTTTATGGACGTATATATTGATATTGCCAACCGCTGCGGTGTTCTGGATAAATTTAATGCCAAACTCAATGATTATTATGGCGTTGAAGATCCCGAGCTTCAGATCAAACCCGGTGAAGTGTTAACCTGGAACGAGATCGGTGAAAGATTCCTGCGATGGGTCTATGGCGATGATGTCGACAAGATCAGAGAGCAGGGCTATGCCACCTGGCATAAACCCATTGAAGATGTTTACTGGAGATGGGATATCGATACCAGATGCCCGGTTTACATGGAATATCTGCTCCATGACAGAGCACGCATGGAAGAGATATTTGAACAAACCGATTTTGATGTTGAAGGGCTGGGATTTGACCTGGATCAATATTCACCGCTTCCTGCCTGGTTCTGGCCGGAATCTCACAAAGATCTGGACAATGAATTTGATCTGCTGGCATTCTCTTACAGGGATATCCTGCATACCAATAACACCACATTCCAGAATCCATACATTGATGAAGTGTCTAAAATGTGTCCCTACACATTTACCATTACCCTGAACACAACCATGGCTGAAGAAAGAGGGCTCAAAGACGGAGATATTATCGTTATTGAAACCAAAGCAGGGGTCAAGGAAACAGGCATTGTGAAAACCATGGAAGCCCAGAGCCCGAAAGTTATCGGTATCGCAGGACAGGGTGGTCTGTGGGCAGATGGGCGACCCATTGCCAAGGGTAAAGGGGCCAATTTCTGTAAGCTGCTGCCATCCAAACTGAAATATTTTGATCCTGTCGCCGGTAACATGGAAACTGCGGTTGCCGTTAAAATTTATAAGGAGGGATAAGAAATGAGTAAAGAAATTCACGAACTTGAGCAAATCATGTTTCCTCCTGACGGGAGCGGGGTTAAACCATATGAATGGATGATTAACCCGACCCGTCAGCGGCAATGGATCGATAAACAGGGTATTTTTCTCTGGCTGGCATTCTTTTTCTCTGAAATCGGTGCAGGCCTCTACTTTGTCTCGCTTTTTTATGAATACAAACCAGGTCTGATTCTTGGCTGGCTGGTTACCCTTGTCCTTGGCGGCCTGATCCATGTGGCCTATCTGGGTAATCCCATGCGGGCCTGGAGAATGATCATGAAACCCAATAGCTCGGAACTTTCCCGGGGGATCTGGATCATTGGTGTGTTTGCTGCACTTGGGTTTCTCCAGATGATCACGTCCGGTGGGTTCAATGTTGTGTTTAATGTGATCATGGGCATTTTGTGCCTGCTGATCATCTCCCACGGTTTTGCCACCATGAACGTTATCCGGGCCCTGCCGGCCTGGAGTTCCAACATGGTACTGCCGTTCTCCATTATTTCCGGGGTCTGGGTCGGTCAGCAGATTCTACAGCTGATGTTCGCCATGGGCGGCGCAGCAGAACTGGCTGCCGGTATGGAAGTGTGGGCCGAAGCATTTTACTTTGCCTATTTTCTCTGCCTGGTACTTTATGTCTGGGGGACCTGGCATGCCAATGAAATTGGTGTAGCATCCATTAAGATGATGATCAACGATGAATTGAAGCAGATCACTCTGATCGGTGTTGTGGGACTTGCCGTTGTTCTTCCGCTTATCTTCACATTGATCATGTGGGGTGGTGACACCAATGGATTTTTGATCTTCCTTCGTCTGGCATGCGTGTTTGCAGGGGACCTGGCAGTTCGATATATTGTGATGAAAAGTGCTGTCTATAAACCGTTGTTAGAGCGAAATTAAGTAATATTGCTTGATCTTGAAGGGGCAAAAAAGAAAAAGATTTTCTTTTTTGCCCCTGTTTTTTTTCACTAAATGAATTAAATTTAATTTTTAAATGAAAAATACTTCAAAAAAAAATACAATTCGGCTATATTACAGACGAAAATAAGATAGGCAAAGCGTTTAACACAAAACAAATAGGCCTGAAGACACTCTCAGCGTCAACTTTTTTTGTAAAATTAGGATGTTATATGGCAGATAAAGACAAGAAAGCTAAAATGAAAGACAAACCGCCTCACCCGTCCACCAAGGTGAAATTTGAGGTCTATGGTGAGGAGATGATTGAAAAACAGGTCAAGTCCAGCGGTAACAGCGGCAGAATCTATCTTCCGCCCAATTGGGTCGGGCATACCGTTAAGATTATAAAAGTTGAATAATACGGAGGTTATTGTGGAAGGCAGGGTCAATATAAGAGAGATAACTTCTGATGATGCCGAATCAATTCAGGAGGTCAGGTTAGCAATTTCCCAGGATGATGCCGAGCTGGATTTAAAAAAGTTCATCGAACAGCAGGTGGTTGAAGGCGGGAATAAAGCAAGTCTTGTCGCCGAAATCGATGGCAAGGTTGTCGGGTATATGATCAGCACCACGCTTTATGCCGGATTCGGTATTAAGAAAAGTGCCTGGATCATGGCCATTGGCGTCCATCCGGATTATATGGGGCAGGGAATCGGTCTGGAGCTGGCAAACAAAATCTGCGAGATCTACAAGGCATCCGGAATCAAGCATATTTATTCATCAGTGCTTTGGGATTCTACAGATGTTCTCTCTTTTTTCAAGAAACTTGGATTTGAAAGAAGCGATTTCATCAATTTAAAAAAGGCATTGTAGACGTAAAAAAATAAAACAGGCGCACATGTTATGATCTCATGAGAGAATAACGTGTGCGTTTTTGTTTTTATAAGCTTTTAGCCGTTAGCTGTCAGGTATCAGCTGTCAGGTATCAGATAATCCAACCGGATATGTATCCCAACCGACGCAATCGTAAAGTTCAATCGTTAAAAATATACAGCTGTCAGTTCCTGTGATACATCCCACAGTTTTTTTGCGATTTCCATATCTTTGGCGCGTTTGTTGGCCTTCACCTGCTTGGGATAGCCCCGTGCTTCCATAAATCCTGAAGGTCCGAAAAAATCGCCTCCCTGCACATCCGGGGCAATGGCGGCATAAAGGGTGGGCAGCGCCCCCATGGATACATCCTGGGCAAGGATATGGTTCAAGGCTGAAAAAAGACCGGTATGCCGCTGGAGTTTGGTGGCGGTATAGCCAGGATGGGCTGCTGCAGCAATAACGTGGGAATTTTTTGATCGCAGCTTCTGATCAAGGGCAAAGGTGAAATGCAGATTGGCAATTTTACTGTCCCCATAGGCATTCCATTTTTTATATTTCCGCTTTTCCCAGTGAAGATCGTCAAAATCAATATTCCCCATTTTGTGCGCCATGCTGCTGACATTCACGATACGGCTGTTTTGGGTCTGTTCCAAGAGGTCAATGAGCAGACCGGTCAGGGCAAAATGACCCAGATGGTTGGTCCCCATCTGTAGTTCAAACCCGTCAGCAGTTCTGCCAAAAGGGGGCGTCATAATACCGGCATTATTGATTAAGAGATCAAGCCGTTCAAAAGAGGCCTTAAAATCGTCGGCAAATGTTTTGATTGATCTAAGATCGGTAAGATCCAGCGGTATGAAACTAATATCGGCCTTAGGAATGGTGCTTTTCAGGATGTCCAGCGCCTGTTCCGCCTTTTGCGGATTTCTGACAGCCATAATTATTGTTGCATTTTTTTGGGCAAGTGCACGAGCGGTCTCAAAGCCCAGCCCGCTGCTGCTGCCGGTGACAATCACCACCCGATTGGCCTGATTTTTAATATTGTTAGTGTTCCATTTGTCCATTTTTAAAGGTCTCCTGTATTGTTTTTGGTATGGTCCTTTGAAAGCGCTAACGCTTTTTTCATATAACATCTCCAGAGTGTGTTTGTGATGAGCCACAAAACGGGGATGGCAAAAACAGTTCTGGGAGTAAAGGCGTATCGCCATTTAACCTGGGTCTGTTTTTCGGTAACCGTTTTAAACCACCACTCTCCATGAGCAGACAACGCAAGCAAACCTAAAATTCCGGTAAACTCACTGATGGAATAACTAAAGTATTTTGAATAATCGTACCGCGTAAGCTTCTCTTTTGCCGAACTACCGTCAGAAAGGATTACCGAACGGGTCTCACCTTCCTTATTCCAGCCGCCGGACTGACCTTTGACTTCGGTCACGGCAGGCAATGGTCCGAATCCTGTGAAAATTGATCGTAAGTCGATCGGGACAATTTTAACAAATGCCTTGGGTCTGGGAAGATTGAAAGTGCTTTCAATGGTGGTTGCTATGGGTGTCATTCTCTCTCCTTTTTCTAATTGGCAAGTGCTGCATGCCACCAGGCGTCCCCATAGGTTCCGGAGTCATATTCAATCGTCTGGCCGGCAATAGGTGTAACAAGGGTGATATTGTGCTTTTGAGCAGCTTTCTCAACACGGTTCATAGGATCATGCCAAGGGTGCAAAGCAAGATTAAATGTTCCCCAGTGGATGGGATGAAGCAGGTTGCCTTTCAGATCCAGATGGGCTTTTACCGTTTCTTCCGGGAACATATGCACCCCGTGCCAGAGTTTGTCATAGGCCCCGCATTCCATAAAGGTCATATCAAAGGGTCCAAATCGCTCCCCAATGGCCTTAAACCCGTCAAAATACCCGGAATCCCCGGAAAAAAAGATGTTGAATTCAGGCGTGTGAATAACCCAGGAGGCCCACAGGGTTTTATTGCGATCCAGCATGCCTCTGCCTGAAAAATGCTGGGCAGGCGTGGCAGTAATGGTCAGGGTGCCGTCAAAATTGTGGGTTTCCCACCAGTCCATTTCAAGTATTTTTTCTTTTGGAACCCCCCAGTCGAAAAGACGTGCCCCAACGGCCAGGGGCGTGATGAACAATCGTGTTTTTTCAACCAGCTTCAGGATGGAGGCTTTATTTAAATGATCATAGTGATCATGGGAAATAATCACCACATCGATATCCGGCAGTTCATCGGGATCCAGCGGGGCGTCTCCGTTATACCGGGTGGGACCGACAATGGAAACTTTAGTCTCAAATACCGGGTCGGTGAGAATCCTGTAACCGCTGATATTGATCAGCAGGCTGGAGTGACCGATCCAGGTGCTGTTCAATCCGGTGTCACTTTTTTGGTTAAATAGTGTCAGATCAACGGGCTGTGCCGGTATGGGACCGTCCGGTGTCTGACGGTTCTTTTCGAATAAAAACCGCCATGAAGAGGTCACCCAGTCTTTGGGTGTCATGGTCAGGGCCTCTTTCCCGCTGGTGAATTTTCCGTCACGATATTGGGAAGAGTGTTCGATTTTTTGTTGATCGGTTACAGTTGCCCTGTGATGGGCAGTTGAACAGGTGTTAAACAGCATAACAATGACTCCTGTAATCAGCAGGATCATTATGAGGGGCTTTCTTGTGATCCTGTTGGGTAAAAGATATTTAAAATGAATGTTCATTTATTTAATCCCTAAATTTTTTTTAAAATTTTATGGCATCCCACGCCAGGGTAAACGCCGTTTCAATATTTTCCGGCGTTGGTTTGAAATCCTGGCAGATCTTTTCATTGGCCAGGGAGAGGATCGGGATGAACATGAATGCCGTTAAAATATCAAAATGTACATCCTTGATAATCTTTTGTTGAATGCCCTCATACACAACCCCCATCACCGGTACGAAATGTTTTTCAATTTCTCTTTTATCCACCAGCAACTGATAGGGTGAGTTGGCAAATTGTTCGGTATACTGGAAATGGTCGGGATACCTTTCAATATAGGCAAACATGTTGAACCAGACAGCTTTCAATATATCCCGGATGGGCAGCGTTTCGTCAAAGCCCTCATGGATGGCTTTCCCGATATTTTTTTTGATAGTCAGGTATGTAGACACCAGCAGCTCTTCTTTATTTTTATGATACACATAAAGAGTTGCCGGCGATATCTTTGCCTCTTTTGCAATCTTGGCCACCGAGCTTGACACAAAGCCGATGTCATTCACCAGCTTGACCGTGGCATTGAACAGAGCTTCCTGTTTTATCTCATCCTTGACTCTCATGGACCTAAAATAAACGATCATTCGTTTATTGTCAACAGGAAATTTTACAAAAATTTCGAAAGCCGGTTCCTCTTCCCTGAAATAAGGAAAATACTTTGTGGTGTTGCCGGTGTTATTTTTTAAAGAACAATCAGAGGAGACTCTCCTTGCACTTGCCACCGCAATACATGACACTTTTACTAAGGTTGTTTTGTTGGAATCTCTTTACAGGTTAAAATGATATTGATATGGAAATCCAAGTTAGAATCTGAGTTCATTTTTCCACGCAGAAGAGGTGTTCGATTGGTCGTCAACCACGGATTTTGTTTATGGGTAAGTGATTATTGCTCCTGAAGGAAAGCATACAGGTCAGCAAATCTTCTAATGGATTTTCCTCAGCTAAAAACACACTCAATGTTGAGGCATCATATTGCGGCTAAAAAAACAAATAAGAGAGGGAAATAGAACAGATGCCCTTGTCAATTTTAACACCCAAAAGCTGGGGCTCTGGAACGGCGGTGGTTTTCACACCCACTTGACTTACCGTTCCGGCGATCTCCCGGCTTTTCGCGGCGGCGCCTTGTGGCCCGCAAGTACCGGCAGTATCCTGCCACTGGGCGAGGAGGAAACCCTTGTGGCAAGCTCACTTTATGTAAGTCAGCGCCTGGGGAAGCCAGGCAGCATCCTGCTTGGTAAGATCAACGCTGTGGACCTGCTTGCCAATGACCCGTTCTATGGTGGCTGGGGCAATCATCGTTTCATGAATCTGGCGCTGGTGGCACCGCCCAGCGGGGTGCTCCCGCCTGTCATCACCGGTATGATATCCAACTGGCATATTGCCCCGTTCACCCTGACCTTCATGGCATACGATCCCCATGACCGCACCGGCGATTATTGGGAGGACGATTTTTTCAGCGATGGGGTTAACCTGTCTTTGGGTGGCACGTGGACGGACAAAGTGTTAAAACGCCCTAGCAGCATCAATTTTACGGGTATCTACAGCACCGAGGACAGCAAAGATCTTTCAGAATTTCTTCTCCCGCCGGATCTGCAGACAGGGACCCAGGATGGGGCCTATAATATTTCGGTGAAGATCAGTCATTTGCTGCTGGAAAGCGCTTCCCAGCCGGGACAGGGTTTGGGAATCTATGGCAAAGCAGCCATTGCAGACGGGAATCCGAATCCAATCGAGGCTTCTTTCAGCGGTGGTGTTGCCGGACATCGTATCGTACCGGGCCGTCCCCTGGATTCCTTTGGGGTAGGCTACTTCTACTACAAATTCAGTGATGATTTGAAAAGTGCTATAACCCCCCCTGATACGATTAGATGATGAACAGGGTGTGGAGGTGTTCTATAATTTTGCTGTTTTCCCGTGGTTCCGTGTCACAGCCGATCTTCAGTGGATCGATCCTGCCACCGGCGCCAATGACCATGCCTGGATCGGGGCGCTACGTGCAAACGTGAGATTTTAAAAACAAATTTGGAAAAAATGATATCAACGATATTTGTCCAAGGTATCGTAATCCTTTGTCATCTATTTTACAGCAATCACAAAACGCCTATCATTAGGGATTCAAATAATCCTGGGTTCTGGTTGAAAAAGATGCCAGGTTAAAAACGACATATCGTAACGAGGTTGTTTTAATGTTTGCCGCATGCATGGGCAGTTGAAGCTTGTCATAATCCCACAGGTTGAGAACCACCAGGTACTTTTTATTATCTTCGTTGTCAGCGTTGAGGTTTTTTATGACTTTGGCAAGGACCAGGTATTTAACACCGGTTGATCTGAAAATATCCCTGAGCAGCTGCTGTTTTTGGGGGTCAAGCATTCCCTTGGTCTCTTTGTCAAAACCGCCTTTAAAAAAGATGCCTTTTATAAGCTTGTCCACAGAATCGACATCATAGTCTCCCTCTTCAATGATGAATCCGTCAAGGTCATTGATACCCAGTTGTGATTTTACCCGCACCATCTCTTCCGGGGAGACCTTTTTGATGCCATAGCCTGTAACAAAATTGTTTAAATTTTTACCCAGGGCCTCCTGGTTCATGTATTTAGATCCGTTAAGCCTGTCTCCCTCATTAAACGCCGCATCCCACGACACCGGCAGGATGCCGATGGCATTGCTGGAGATCTCTTTGAACACAGGTTTAACTGCTTTTTCACCCTCTTTTTCATTTGCCTGTTTTTTATCTTTTTCAGTGACTTCGATTTTATTGGCAAAGCACTTGCTCTCGCACTTTTTAAGGATATTGCCGGCAAGCTTTGGGTTCTTATACCTGTGGGCAATGGGAAGCAGATATTCCCTGGCAAGGCAGAATTTTTCTTCCGTAAACAAAATCATGGCCTTGTCAAAGGTATTGGTGACGTAATTTTCATAATTGATTTTGGTTGTTTTAATCAACTTAACAATCTTGGGGTGATTGGTATAATTCTCGGGTGGGATATAGTCCGGATCAGAGAGCATGGCGCTGAAAAGCTCGGATTTGATCTTGTCATCCCCTGCCTGCATGTAATTTAACAGGTTGGCCCGCAGATAGTATGCTTTTGAAAGAGAACTGAAAATTTCTTTTGTTTTGTCAGGGGTTGAATTCAAAATGGCGATCGATTTATCACAAAACTTCATTGATTTATCGAACTCGGCAAAATTCTTATAATTATCAGCCAATTCAAGAAAATCTCGACCAGAGGAGTCTGCGGCTATTGCAAATCCGTTAAAAAAAACGGTCAAACACGCGGTTACTAAAAGATATAAATAGTACTTTCTAATCATTGTCTCTCCTATTGTTCCAGTTTTGTTACCTTATCTTTAATAAAAATCAGCTTGAAGGCTTTGCCTGAGTTTATCATGATTTCGGTCTGCCTTTCCTTGTATTTCACATCATCGGGATTAACAAGCTTAATCACATGTGTTCCACAACTTAAGTGAATGTTATTGGTGGGCGATGTCCGGGCGATGTCAACGCCGTCAATGATGATATGGGCCCAGGGGTCACTATAAATATTTAAGACCCCGACCTGGTCTTTCATATCATCCATGGCTTGCTGAACAGCCGGATCTCCCGGGAAGGTAACCATTGCCTTTTCAAGTATACTTTTCGCCTGGTCACACTGGCCCTGGGCTTTGAGTGTTGCTGCCTGGCTCAGGTAGGATTCTTTTGATATAGGTTTAAAATGGGATGCTCTTTCTCGGATCGTTGGGTCCGTACTTGTTTTTAAACGTGCAAAAATTTTGGCAGCGGTCCCAAGTTCATTTTCTTTAACGTAATAATCCCCAATAGCGGATAGTTTTTTAAGCCCTTTGAGACCTTCTTGTTTTTCGTAAGCCGATTCCCCTGCTATCATCTGTTCGTATATCTCAAAGGCATTTTTTGATTTTGGAGATACAAAACGGCCCGCTTTGATGTATCCTGCCGCCTGTGCAAGTTTTGAGTCAATGGCTGATTTTTTCTCCTGTATCAGTCGTTCTTTTTCCTTTTGAGCATCAATTTTGGCCTGCTCCTGTCTGAGCTGCTCCGTTTTTGCGGCCGCTTCCTGTTCCCTCTGTTTGTCCTCCTGCCCTTTTTTGAGCTTCGCGGCTTCTGCTATTCTTTTTTCTTCTTTAATCCTGGCTTGTTCAGCCTGTTCCTCTTTCAGTCTTTTTTCCCTAGCAATCTTTTCAAGCTCTTCCTGGCGCTGCTTGTATTCTTTTTCTATCCTCTGTTTTTCTTCTTCTATTCTGGCTTGCTCTTTCTTTTTCTCAGCCGCTATCCGTTTTTCCCTGGCCACTCTTTTTTTCCGTTCTTCTTCTTTCTTTTTCTCAGCGGCGATCCGTTGCGCTTCCTTCTTTTTTTCAGCAGCGAGCTGTTTTTCTCTGACCAGTTGTTTTTTCTTTTTTTCTTCTTGTTGCTTTTCGATGTCGGCATCCGTTATGACCACGGGATCTTTGGGGGCCGGTTTCATTTGTTTGTCCGGACCGGACAAAAGAAAGTATCCGCCGATCACAGCCAGTACAAGGGCTGCAATTATAAATGGCAGAACAGGGCGGGATGCTTTGTTTTTGGAGTCAGATACGGGACTGGCCGTCTTTGCCGCCTTTTTAACGGGATCCAGGGATATGGGTTTGTGCTTATCCGGCACCCCTTTTGCCGTGGAGCCAAAGGACCCGCCTGATATCCCGATGAGCCGGGCAAGATATGTGGATCTTATTTTAATATACCCAAACAGGATGGTGTCGTCTCTTAAATCTGACACCTCAAGCAGCACCCGGTTTTCACCGGCAACAAGTCCTGCATTTTCGATTGTAAGGCCTTCTACATCCGTTTCCAATGCGCAGGAAACAGGAACCGTCATGGTGAACTCAAAATAGTTGGTTTGTCCAGGGACAACAGGGCGCAGTTCAAGTACATCCGGATACTGCCACACACCGTCTTCATTCACCACCCCTTTGACATTCCCCTTAACAATGACGTTCTCAAGGCTTTTGGCCGGTTGTTGCGCCAGTATGGCCATGTTTTGATCACTATTCTCACCATTGTTGTCACCGGTGACCTCTACTCTCAGATTTTTTAAAACCACGTCCCTGGAAGAGATGGTAACGACAGGGCCTTCTAATGAGCAGATGGTACTGTTGTTGCCATTGATAACAATGGGTTTTGAAAGAACGATGGCCTCTTGATATTCATCAAAGTCCAGATCGAGCGTTCCATACTCTTTAGTTTGATCAATTTGTGTTTGAAGGTTCACCGTTTTATCCATTTAGTTAGTGTTGAAAGTGATCATCCCGACCCTGCCTCTGGGCGAACTATTCAATAATATCATCTGACCGTTGGTTATCTCTATAGCACTATCCGCTGTCATATTCAAAAAAGGAAAGCAGATTTTTTTTTCGTTTTTATCATTTTTAAACTGCCAGCGATTTTCTGACAACGTAAATTGTCCCCGGGTGCTTTTTTCATCAATGGCGTCATCCTTGAACGGCTGCCCTGTGCAGGTGTGTCTCGGGTAGATCTTTTTTTGATCAAAAATAGTGATATAGTGGCCTGAAAAGAAGTATTGCCCGTTTTTGACCCTGTCAAACAGCGGCATCACCGGGATTGGATGTGAAATCCGGGTTTCACATTCAGGACATATGGGGGGATGGTCCTGTCTGAAGACAAACCATTTATGAAAACATTGCTTTCCGCGACACGGATGAAGCCGGTCCATGGTTTTCGTTAATGCTTTTTCCCACTCCATTGCCGTGGGCCTTTGAAATGGATTGTGCAGTCCTTTAGAGAAGGCCTTGATGAATAACTGGTGAAGATCGCTGCCTAAGGCATCAACCGGATATTTTAAATAGTCAGGCCTGTTTGAGTTATCTTTGGGGTCTTCAATAAACAGGGCTTTTTCACCATACAAAAAGAAATCATCTTCTTCGGGATCTTTTGAATGGACTTTTTTCCCGGCCAGAGGATGCCGCATTAAAAGCGTTTCATAGATGATCACTGCCAGGGCATGCAGATCCGTACTGATAGTTGGCATTTTTTTGTCAGGGTGGTTCAGGGGCAGGTTGGTGGCTGCCACCACTTCCGGAGCGCTGTATCCTTTTGTCCCGATCACTTTTGCCGGAAGCAGTCCCGGGACCACAAGAGAATCAATATCTATGATAATACAGGTCTCGGACGCAGGATCCATTAGGATATTGTTGCCGGAAAGATCGGAATGGCACAATCCGGCCATGTGCATACGGGTTAAGGCCTCGCACAAATGGCGGCATACCTGAAGTCTTTTTAAAAGGTTGAAATTTTGACCGTCCCCGGTTTTTTGGGTTAGATTCCTGGTAAAAAACCACTTGGCTTTTTTTTCACTTTCAATGTCGTCAAAATAGTAATTTTTGGGAAATCTGGGGCACAGAATACCAGGGGTGGGCTCTTTTATGATGGCGGCCGGCCAGGAGAAGAAAAGATCCCAGTACTTTTTTTGTTCCGCATCTTTGCCCGGATTGTAGTTATGGACAATTTTTGAAAGACGCTTGATTCGCTCGGGATCTTCCCAGCCTTTGGTATCTTTATAAAAACCGAGAACAACATCCGGGTCGGTAGCGGCAAAAAATTCCTTTTCAACACCCTGTCCCAGAACCTGGTCAGGATAGTATTCAATTTTCTCAGATGTATGCAGAACCGCTTGTCTGGTTTTCAAAATATCGGCCTCTAGTCTATTTTCAAAAATACAATTGTCCTGTCGTCGTAACTTCCCTTTTTGTCATATCTTATCCACTCTGGGATTTGCGTTTCCGGATCACAGGTTTTATCCATAAGCTTGTGTATGGATGCGGATAATTTTTCCAGATCCTTTTTGGGCGGATAAAAATCATCGGCAATCCCGTCGGTCATTAAGGCAAAGATACCGCTGCCATCCAAGGGTTTGGTGACAATTCGGGATTTTAAACTGTTTTTTACCCCTTTGGATGTTAAAAACAGGGACTGGCTGTTATAGGTTCCCCTGTCCTGCTCCCCGATAATGGCGCACGGTTCCCTTTTTTTAAACCAGGCTGCCAGCCCATCCCCGATTTGAAGCGATACCGCTATATTTTCAGGGCCTTTTTTCCAGACAGCGGACAAGGTAAGGGTGGTTGAAAATTTTTTGACCTCTGTTTTTCGTTTTTGGGCCTCGGCTTCAATCGTCTGGATGGCACAATTACCGGCATTTTCAAGCCAGGATTGAACCCGGGTGGGAATCAGCGGAAGATCCATCTGTGTCTGATCAAGGGTACCATCATTTTTCATCTGCTTTAAAAACAGATCTTTCACCCGGCGTACAGAGCTTTTCACGGCAATTGCCGCCCCTATTCGTGAGTGGCTGCAGGATCCTGCACCATCTGCCACGGCCATGATATTGAATCCGTTCTCACTGACAAAACAGAAAGCATCTTCCCGGTATTTACCCCGGTGTGCATGGTTTTTGCCCCGGATACTGGCGCCGAAGATTGAAAAATCGGAGCCGGCAGGGATGCTTTGAAAAGACTCATGCTCAACCGGATCTGACTTGTCCTCGGGCTCTTTGATCTGCCATGCGCTTTTTGAAGCGTTTTCAATGGGAGATAGATTGATGGTATTCGAGGTCATTGATCTGCCTAAAAAAGTACAATTTTATTGTATTTTTTTTGAGGTTTAAGCTCAAAATCGGTTCCCTGTTCACCGGATTCCTGGCTGGCAGTGGTCAATACCGACACCACAAAATCAACAAACTGGTCAAAGGCATCAACGGTCATGTCTGTCATTTTAATGACCCATTCGGTCATCTCCTTCATCTTTTCAAGGTTCACCGAAGAACCGACGCCACAGGCAACGAGTCTGGCGTCGCTGTTGATAAATCCGCTGCTTTTTTGCCATTGGTCCGTGGAAACGCCGTCAGACATCAGAAAGATTAAAGGTTTGTAATCGCCTTTAACCGTTTCGGTCTGTTTTTTAACCTCTTTTTCAATACAGGTGCCGACAAAATTCATGGCCCTGCCAAGGTTTGAGCAGCCGCCTATTTTAACGGGCAGTCCATTGTATCCGCCAATGGGGCTTAAGGGAATCAACTGTCTTGGGATACTGTCGAATGCAATGACCGAAAGCCAGACGATGTCCGCTGTGTGGGGATCATTGACCAGCTTTCCCAAAAGGTTTCGAAATCCCTGGTCAACAGCCTCTATACCATCACCGGTCATTGAACTTGAGCAATCAATGACCAGATAAACCGGCAGTCTCCTCAGTGATGGATCAATATGAGATGGTTCCATAGTCCGTCCTTATGAATGTTTTTTCTTTAAAACAGCATAGGTTAACAGCAACGGAATTCCCCCATGCAAAATTATCATAACAAAAGAGTGATACCCTGTTGGAAACAATTGTCCCAAGAAGACCTGCCGGCTTCCAAAGATCATGTCCAGCATGGATACGGTATAATATTTCAAATAATTAAATGCTTCAGGGTCTTCAAGGTTGATCAACTGGGTCAACACCTCTTTGTCTTTCACAGAGGTCATAAAAAGCATGGCTTTAAATGCCCATTTCTGGAGAATCAGGTCGCTGAGATGAAAGGCTGCGATAATATTATCTGACAAAAACTTTACCGGCCGGATAAGACCACCGAGAAGCAGCTGGGGAATCACGATAATGGGCACGGCCATCAGTGCTGCCTGCTCAGTTTTGACAAAGGCGGAAACAAGCAGGCTTAAACAGGAGCCCGCCATGGCGGTGATCATCAGGATGGCCCAGAAAACAAAGAACAGATCAAAAGATATCAAAAACCAGCACACCGTCCCCAATAGTATCAGTGTCTGGATAGCTGCCATGGTGGACAAAATAAATAATTTTCCGATTAAATAGGCAAAGATAGACAGAAAGGTTTTGCACTCCCGCCGTAAAATTGCCTTTTCGGAAATAATTTCCCGGGACCCGTTGATGACCCCGAACCAGATTGATGAGGCGATCATTAAAAAAAGGATGGATGCTTTGCGCTGGGCAGACTGTTCTCCTTTTAGATTTCTATTCTGGTCTGATTTTATCTTGCTCTGTTTAAGCAGTTTTTGAACAATGACGGTTTCATGGTTGGCATGTCTTCTGTCTTTTTCTGTGGAAAAATAGTGCCAGGTTCTGGCAAACCGGTCCTCACTGTAATAATCTTTGTCAAAACCGATAAAGGTAAAAACCAGAAGGCCCGCAATGACAAAGGCCTGTAAGAAGATCAATCCAAAACTGGTTTTATCACTGAGTTTGATATCCATATTCCGCTGAATCAATACACCCAGTTGATGAAAAATGTTTGTACTTTTCTTTTTCTCTTTGTTTATGGGCGCATCATCCACGGGCTCCGGATCCGACAGACGGGGGGCAGTTTCTTTTTGATACGCAGAAAACAGTTGTTCCGGAGATTCTTCACGGTTCCAGTCATAGAGAACGTTCATCACATATTCAGCCGGATTGAGGTCTCCGCACACCTGCTGTGTCTGTTTTTCAAAATACGGGGCAGCCTCTTCTCTGGGGCCGAAATAGGCAATTTTTCCCCCATGGTTCAATATCAGCAGGTTATCAAATTGCTCAATAATGCTGGGACTGGGCTGATGGATGGTGGTTAAAATGGTGACCTGCTGGTCGGTGGCCATCTGCCTTAAAAGGGAAATGACCTGCTCCGAATCCACAGATGACAAGCCGGAGGTGGGTTCATCAAGAAAAAGTATCAAAGGATTGCTGACCAGCTCATGGGCAATATTGACTCTTTTCCTCTCGCCGCCGCTTAATATTCTCTCTTCTTTGGATCCGATTTTTGAGTTAAGCAGTTTCTCAAGACGTTCGTTTAAAAATCCCATTTTGGTTAACACATCCCGGATAAGCGCACAGCGCACCTCATATGCCATGTCCGGATACCTGAGACGCAGGTTATAATGCAGGGATTTTTGAACCGTTAAATCGGGTATCATGGTATCGTCCTGGGGCACATATCCCACGATATCCTTGATCAGCCCAAAGCTCTTATGGACGTTGAAACTGCCCACCAGTACTTCACCCCTGTCCGGTGATATATATCCGTTAAGGATGTTTAAAAGGACGGTTTTTCCGGCACCGGCAGGCCCCATGATCCCGGTCAGCGTGCCGGGTTCTGCCCTGAAAGAGACATCGCTGCATAACACCTTGCTTTTTACCGAAAATGACAGAGCCCTGGCTTCCAACTCCACCCGGTCCCTGCCAAGCAGCAGTGTCGGACCGATTTCAAGCTCAATGCCGCCCAAAGCGACCTTGTCGTGCAGGGTTATTTCCCGCCAGCTTTTCCCGATTTTTTTGCCATTAATAAACGTGCCGTTCACCGAGCCAAGATCCTTGAAGAACAGCCGATCTCCCGAACGTTTCAATGCCGCGTGATTTTCAGAAATGTCCTCGCTGAAATCAGAGAGCTGATAATCGCAATCCCGGCCTGAACCGAGAACAATCTGAAAATCACCCTTTTCTTTTATTTTATAGTATTTTGAGTCTGACACAAATTTATCCTGCAGCTCTCAATCTATTCAAAAAGAACTTCACTTTGTAATTTGGGGATATAGAACAACTCAAGCAGGGAAAGATCCTGGTAGGCCCAGCCGCGTGTGCCTTTAACACCAACGGTGGCCTTGCCGACCATTTCAATTTTGCTGAAGGACCCGGGAAGACCGATGTAGTTGACCAGCTTGACGATCATGGCATATCTCTGATCCGGCGATGTGGGCAGCGGAATCTGGAAAATAGCGGTTTTGGCAGAGCTCTGGTTGACTTCAAAGTTCTCAAGCCGACTGACATAGTAGGTGTTCTCATCACTGCCCACGGCAATTTTTGAAACTCCCAGCGGCAGTTGTTTAAAGGGTGTAAGGCTGTAATTGCCGGCAAGTTTCCCATGTGCTTCATCAACCTTGTAGGCATTGTTGGGTTTGATGACTATTTTGAACAGGCCGTTTTTAATTCTTAAGGTTTTATGACTGTGATTTTTAAGCGTCATCAGGATGTTCAACGTTGGCTGGCCGGATGATGTTATCCGCAGGGCATCAATCGATTTTACATATAAATTATCATGAAGAGCCAGTATATCAAAACTCATTGCAGAGGGAACCGCCACGATCATAATCCACAGACAACTCAATACCAGCATGCTTTTTTTGTTCATCATTTACTCCTTTTGATTTCTTGTTACTCGTTAAGTCTTTTTTTAACTCACTTTTTAATAAAAATTAACCATTATTTAAATAAAACCTGTTCTTGGAGGCTGGGTTCATAGTGAAGCTCCAAAAGGGATAGATCCTGATAGGCCCATCCTCTTTTTCCTCCAAAACCAAGAGTTACCTTTCCCTGCATGGATATCGATTCAAAGGAACCCGGTAATCCAATATAATTGATTAAACGATTAATCAATAGATTTCGATCCGGTTCTCCCATGGGCAGCATGATTTCAAGAATGCCGGGCTTGGACGAAACCGCATTGATTTCGAAATAATTCAGTTCTGACACATAGTATGATAATTCTTTATTTCCCGTGCCCATTTTGGCCTGTCCCAGATGTAAAACCCTTGTGGGTTGCACTTCGGTTTCTCCGCCCAGATACTTGATGATACCATCATCAAGCCCGCTTGTGTTTGGTACGATGGACAGGTTAAAATAACCGCTTTTAATCCTGATATCCCGTTCACTGCTGTTTTTAAATGTTGCAATAACCCTGAGAACCGGTTTGGGAGCGTTAATAATGCGGATGGCATCAATGGATTCTATAAAAAGGTTATCACTCACACTGAGCATATCTAACCCCATTGAAGTTCCGGGGATACACCAGCCGAACAGGACAATACATAAAAACATTTGCAGCTTCTTTTTCATTTATACCTCCTTGATGTAACAACTCGTCTATTGTGTTAATAATTCGCTTTTTTTATTTCAGCGGTCAATCACAAATCTGAACCCCAGGTTGCCAAGTTTTCGTTTGGGTTGAATAGCGGTCCTTTTTGAGGAACTCATGTCTTCACCGCCATAGCACCATGCACCGCCCCGGGCCACCCGGTATTCTCCTTTTGCAGGACCCTTTGGATCCGTACTTGGTCCGGTTTGATAATATTTGCTGTCATACCAGTCCGCACACCACTCCCATACGTTTGAATGCATATCAAACAATCCGAACTTATTGGGGCTGAATAATTTTACAGGACTATGTCCCAGGGACCACTCGTCATTATTTCTGACATGGTCATCCAATATATCATCGCCCCATGAGAAGCGGGTTTTGCTACCGGCCCGACAGGCATACTCCCACTCCGCTTCGGTGGGCAGGCGGCACTGCATCCCGGAAAGTTTTGACAGCTTTTGTAAAAACAGAAGACTCTCTTCATAGGCGACACTTTCAACTGGGTACTGTCCACCGGACGGGAACGCTGACGGGTTGGTACCCATGATTTTTTTCCACATGGCCTGGGTTACTTCAGATTCAGCCATCCAGAAGCCTTTGGAAAGGGTGATATTGCGTGCGGGGCGCTCATTTTTGGGGCCCGAACTGCGGCCCATGTGGAAATTTCCCGGTTTTATAAATTTCATGGTCATCCCGATCTGGGGCAGGTGGAATGATTTTTTCTCATCATGCTGGACATGAAACTCATTGATGACAACCCGGTTAAACAGTTCCCCGGATTTATAATGTCCTGAAATATTTGTTGTTAACTGGTAGTCACCCTGGGCCACAGCCTGGTAGAAAAGGTCATTTGATACATCAATTTTATCCCCGGCACTGGTTTCAACGACCATTTTAACAGTGATATCCGACACCTCTTCTTTGGCCACATATACCTTAAGCGGCACAGGCTCTCCCGGTGTATAGGAATTTTTGATCAGCGTTTTGGGGTTGAACTGGGACTGGGCATTGACAAACAGATGGAAATCCTCTCCACCCTGAGGGATCTGTTCACCATGCAATTGTAATTTCCATTTACCGGTCTGTTTGGGCTCCATCACGGCAACCACATTGTTTTTATCCAGAAAAAATGAGGCTTTTGAATCTTTCCCCGAAGTCGGTGATAAAACAGTGCCGTCGGGCCGGATCAGTTTCAGGGCGATGCGTGACCCTGCCCATGACAATACCACGGATATTTTTTCAACAGTTTTGTCTATTTGTACCTCAAACTGTTGAATATCATCCTGGTTGATTCGTCCCACCATATTCAACAACCCTGTTTCAAGTGCCATATCACTCATCATGATATTTAATTTGGAGAAAAGGTGCTGGCTGTCGGCGGCTTTAAAATATTTGCCTTTTGTAATATCGGCAATTTTAGACAGCAATAGCTCATTGACCTGGCCGGTTAATCCAATGGTAAAGATGGGGATGGTGTCTGCAACGCTTTGGGCAATGGCCAATACATCGGTTTTCCCGTTATCCTGGCCATCGGTTAAAAGAAAAATAACCGCCTGATCAGGATGTTTTTTAGCCAGACGTATTCCTTCTGACAGCCCGCGTCCGATATGGGTGTTCCCTTTGGAATCAATACTTGCAAGTCCATTTTTAATGGTTTGCAGTTCTGTTTTTACAGACTTGTGTTCAACCCTGGTTGTGGCCCTGTGATCAAAATCAACAACGGAAACAAAGGACTCTTTATTGATTTTATTTAAAAGAATGCTGGGGCCTGAAACCCTGATATTCTGTGTGTCTGTTTTTCCCATACTGCCGGATGAGTCAATGACAAAGATCATGTGGGAATAGGGTGCCAGCTTTTTGGCATATTTTTCAATCGCCCCAAAGGTCACATCATCGGTCTTTTTGCGATATACATCACTGTGAAAAAGATCGGTGATCCGAACATCTGTTTTTTCCTGCAGCTGCCTGGATAATTCGTGGTCTTTGGGGGTGGGGGCCGTCCTGGAAAGAGGAACCATGTAAATGAGCTGACTTATGAGCGGCACAACCCCGTCCGATGCCTTGATATTTAACTGGTTTGAAAACAGGTTTAAGGGGCTGTTTTTCGTGTTGCACAGGTTGAAAAAATCGCATTGGAGAAATTCATAAAGCTGCGTGACCGATATTTTTGAAGTGTCAAGCTGATCATATAGAAAATGGGCCAGTTTTTGATGGACATCCGGTTTGATCTTTTCATCCAGATACCAGCTTAAAAAATTGGGCTTTTGGGGCTTTGAAGGGTCAAGGGGGAAGCGCAGCAGATTGCTCCACAAAGCGCCTCGTGATATGGTTTTATCAACTGATTTTGCGATCTCTTCGTATCGTCCCAGCCATTTTACAATGGGCTCTTTTAAACTTTCCATATCCCATTGAGACACCACATTGACCAGTTCTATATCCTGTGGGAAGTCCAGTTGATTCAGTTCAACCAGCTCTTTACTTGCAGGGTTCAGGTATCTGGTTGCCTCAGAAGAGATATTAATATCCATTTTGGCAGCCAGGAAGATGCTTAAAAATGCCACCAGATTGTTGCGGTAGTAATCAAGATCAGCAGCCACCACGCCAGAGTTTAAAAGATAGTCATCAAACTCTTTTAGCAATTGGCTGCCGGACGGGCAAACAGGCCGGGTATTGTCAAAAACGCCATCTTTGACATTCTTCACCTGATCGGCGATTATTCCCCAGAAACTGCCCAGATGCGGCGTTGCCATGGTCACCAGTGCATGCACATCGTGCTGGTACAAATCCGGATACTGAATGTATGCCCTTGCTGCCAGTCCTCCCATGCTGTGACCCACAAGTATCACCTTGTCCGTATTGTTCAACGACTTGACCGCATCAATGACCAACTTTAATTCAGCACCCTGCTCACGAAAGGTCAACTGGTTGTTCCGGGAAAATGATAGGGTATAAAAATCAGCAGTTTTGAACCCTTTCAGCGTTTTAGTGTTATTGTTTTCAAGGGTCTGTTTTTTCAGGTTTCCCATTACGGCTCCCCTGAAGTCAAAATGGCCGCCAAAGATAAACTGTTTGGATGTGAGCATATCTTTGGTTTCGTTCCAGTTCTCACCGGAAGCGGAATACCCGTGGATGAATACCACCGGATAGATAAACCGGTTCTTTCTGAACAGTTCTGAAAAGTTTTCGTCCCATTTGGAATTGTCTACGATTTTTTGCGCGTACAGTTCGGTCTTTATTTTATTTGCGTGAACTGATGACGAAATGGCGTTTAATGAAAGTGTGATCACTAGCAAAAGTAAAAAAGAATAGATCAGTCCCTTTCTGGCAGTCATGGCGGCAAGGCTCCTCAAAAATAGTGTATGGATGATGCTTCTCTCCTGATGGTAAATTCACTAATTAATTTGCAAGTAAACAACACCTAATAAAATATTATGGCTCTAAACAATTTTCAGTTAATTGACTGGCGAATGAGTCAAACAAGC
>CAZLTD010000013.1:13193-72258 GCA_964562385.1 uncultured Desulfobacula sp. | reverse complement strand
GACGCCGGGATTCTCCCGGCTGGGTTTGCCCGCCATGTCGGGCAAACAAAAAAACAGGGGCTGATAAAGCCCCTGTTTAATGGATCTCTTTGGCAATGAACGGACATTGGCATCCCGGCCATCAAAACCTGGAACATGAAAAGTCCTTTATAAATCCATCACATTCCTGACACATTTTAAAAGCGTTATTCTTTCGACAGGTTTTTTAATAATCCCCTGGATGGCCAGGTCCTCGGGGGTTTTCCCTTTGAGCTTCCTGCTGTAGCCCGTACAGACAATGACCGGCAGATCCGGCCGGGTCTGCTTTATCTCTCTTGCCAGCTGCAACCCTGTCATGGATGGCATCGTCATATCCGCAATCAGCAGATCAAACCCCTGGGGATTGTCCTTGAATGCGGCCAGAGCCATATCGCAACCAGTGCATTTAACCACATGATACCCTGCCCGTTTCAACATTTCATATGTAACGTTGAGGACCGGTTTTTCATCATCCACCAGCAGGATCGTTTCTGATCCGCCAGGCACCGATTCCGCAGGAATGATTTTATTTTTTTTACCTTTCTTTTCCATGAGCGGCAGATAAATATGAATATCCGTCCCTTTGCCAGGGCTACTGGAAACCTTGATATCCCCCTTACTCGTTTTTACGATTCCCTGGACCACCGACAGCCCCAGACCGATCCCTTTCTCTTTGTCCTTGGTCGTGAAATAGGGATCAAATATTTTATTCAACACCTCTTCTTCCATGCCGCAACCGGTGTCGGAAAAATCCAGTTGGACATAATTGCCCGGAACCAGTTCCGGAAAATATAGATCCGGCGCCGTGATCTGCGTCTGTTTCAAGGTGACCGTCAAGCTGCCGCCCATATCTTCCATGGCATGGTAGGCATTGGTGGCCAGGTTCATGACAATCTGGTGAATCTGGGTGGGATCCGCGTTGACCGTTCCACAGCCGGGATCAATATTTTCCTGTATCTCAATCGTTGACGGCATGGAAGAACGAATCAACTTAAGCGCCTCTTTGACAATGGGCTGAAGTTTCATCGGCCGGATCTCCTGGTCATCCTGACGGCTGAAGGTCAAAATCTGCCTTACCAGGTCCCGTGCCCGGTAGGTTGCCATGATGACTTCATCAATATCTTCACGCGACGGGCTGTCTTCCGGGATATCCTCTCGAAGCATCTGTGCAAACCCCAGAAGCGGGGAGAGAATATTGTTAAAATCATGGGCAATCCCGCCGGCAAGGGTACCGATGGATTCCATTTTCTGGGACTGTTGAATTCTCCGGTCATATTCGATCTGCCGGTCCTGGGCTTTTTTGATTTCCGTAATATCGGTACAGATCCCTGCCATGAGAATCGGCTTTTGCTGCTCATCCACGACAGGAGCCCCCCGTTCGTGAATCCAGCGAATTTCCTGGTCTTTTACCTTGATTCTATATTCACATTCATAGGCAATCCCTTTGGCATGAAATTGTTCAAGAATGTCGCGGTAATTGTTCAGGTCCTCTTCCACGATGGCATCACAAAAAGACAAGGGATTTTTATAAAGGCTTTTACAGCTTTTTCCCCATACTTTTTCATATGCCGGGCTGATATAAACCGTTTCGGTTATGCCTGGAGTGCTGGTCCAGAAAACATCCTGGATGGTTTCGGTAACCAGCCGGAACTTACTTTCACTCTCTCTAAGGCGCCGGTTGGACTCCTCCAACTCCAACACCTTGAGCCGAAGTTTTCTATTTAATGCCTCTGTGTATTCGTCCTGAAAAGAGTCATCCGGATGTTCGGGAGCAGATGCCAGGTGTCCCGGAGCCGTACATTTTTCAATCATGGTTTTCAATTCTGATATAAATTGGTCCGCTTTCTGGGTCTTAAGTATAAACCCCTCCGCTCCCAGGCTCAGCCCGAATTCACGATCTTTAGCCTCAACAAAGGTAGATGAGACAAAAATCAGGGGAATCCGGCTCAAATCGCTATTCTTTTTAAGCGATCTGCATAATGAAAATCCATCCATGACCGGCATGAGAATATCGGTTACCACAACATCCGGTGCAGCGGCTCTGATTTTTTCCAATGCCTCTGCTCCGTTAATGGCGATCTCGACTTCAAACCCGTTATTCTCCAATAGATTCCGGATAATGGCCAGGCTCTGGTCATGATCATCAACGAGCATCAATTTAATCATTTGTGTTTCCCTATTATTATATTTTCCTGTTGTCGATGTTTAAGAAAATGAGATCTTAACCATTGTTCCCTCCCTGTTACCGGTCTTCATGGAAATAGTGCCGTTCATTGTTTCTGTTATCAGCCGGGCAGAGTATGTGCCAAGCCCTGTACCGGTTCGTTTACTGGCGGTTACGTACTTATCAAAAAAACGCTCCCGTATCTGTTCGGGAACCACGCCTTTATTCTGAATCCGGATGATATTTTGTTCATTTTTCAGCAGGGAGACATAAACCGTTTGGTTGGGAGGCGACGCTTCAATGGCATTTTTAATCAAATTGGTCAGCATGGAGTAAAACAGGATCTCTTCACCCTCAATGACAAAGGTATCATCAGGCCCCGGCACTTGACTATTGAAAAGGATCTGCAGATCAAGATCCTTTGTTCGCATCAGCCCGCTCATTTCATTTCGAATCTGGGCAAGCGGTTTTAACACATTTACAGGTTCGGATTGAACCTGATATTCGCCTCTCTCCATCTTGATCAGGTTGATTGAGTTGTTCATCATTTTAAGCAGAGAACTGCTGGCCTGTTTCATAATTTTAAGCGTGTCCAATTGACCCGGGCTCAGATTATTTTCCGATTCCAACAGATCCGGCACCCAGATAATCACGCTTAAAGGCGTTTTCATATCATGCCGGATGATACGGTCCACATCATCCCGAAGACGCAGATTTTCCTTTAGTATCCTGTTCTGCTCCTTTAACAGTTCCCGGGCAACTTTCAGCTCAAGATGGGCTTTGACACGGGACCGGACAATGGGAATCCGGATGGGTTTGGTGATATAATCCACCCCCCCCGGCATCAAACCCCCGTGTTTCGTCTTTCATCTCATCCATGGCCGTAACAAATATCACCGGTATATCCCGTGTATCCTTATTTTCTTTCAGCTTTTTACAGACTTCATATCCGTCCATCTTCGGCATCATGATATCCAGCAGCACAAGATCCGGATAGGGCCTGGTAAATGCTATTTTCAATGCATCATTGCCATTAAGGGCAACCTTGATGTCATAGTCTTTGGCAAGGGCTCCAGCAAGAACATCGATATTTTCCACAACATCATCCACAACCAGGATACTGGGGGGGGCTTTTCTCGTTTTTCATATTACTTGTCCTTATAATAACGGTTAAGGGCCCGCCTCAGGACCCCAAGGGCTTTTTGGGCCTCTTTAAAACGATAGGTTCTCACCTTTTTTTCAACATCGGCCAGCTCCTTCTTAACAAGACTATGCTCTAAAAGCTGTGACAGGATGTCTATTTGCCCTGCCGCACTGAAGCTGTTGTTTTGAAGAAGTGTTTTTATTGTCGCAAGCGCCGGTTCAATTTTCGTCATATCCGGTGCCGGGAATCCAGTGGACGTGGGACTGTTTTTATCGTTATCTTTTATGACGGTATCAAGCAGCCTGATGGAATCTATAATCAGGGTCAAATGTGAACGGGCCGATTCAAGAAGGATTTGACAGGCGTCCCTGTCTTGCTTTTTCACGGCTTGTTCCAGCTGTTTAACGGTTTTGTGCAATTGAACGGCACCGATATTGCCGGATACTCCCTTTAATGCATGGACGGCTTGGGCAGCACCGGCGTCCCCTTCCGACTTTAAAAGACCTTCAATTTCATCCACGGCGTGTTGATGACGTGATGCAAACTTTTTTATCAGACGTGTCAGGACCACGGGATCACCACCCACCCGTGCCAGTGCCGTGTCCATATCAATCCCTGAAATCTTGGGCAGTGCCGTTTCATCCTGCCTGCCGGCACTTTTTCGGGCTTTGGGCAGCATATCTTTGACATCCGGCCGGCGGGTGGGGGTAATCCATTTTACAAGCGTTGTAAAAAGTTGTTCCGGATCCAGGGGTTTGGTCAAATGATCATTCATACCGGCTTGAATACTTTTATCCCGGTCACCTGCCATGGCATGGGCGGTCAGGGCAATAATGGGGATCTGTTTTATCCCGGAATCAAGATTGCGTATTTCCTTTGCAGATGTTATCCCATCCATCACCGGCATCTGGACATCCATTAAAACCGCGTCATATGAGCCTTTTTGCACCATTTCCAAAGCTTGTCTGCCATTTGCGGCCACACTGACCTTTAGCCCGATGGAGGTCAACAGTTCACATGCGACCTGCTGATTAATTTCATTATCTTCCGCCAGAAGGATCCTGGCACCGGCGATACCTCCAAGGCCCTTTTGGGTACTCAGGCTGACACTCAAGTCTTTTTGACCCAATTTACGGTTTTTCCCAAAAGCGGTCATAATGTTATCAAGGATCGTAGACGCGGTTACCGGTTTGTTGATAAACCCGTCCAGATTCAGTTTAAGAGCCTCTTGAAGTAAGCTTTGCCGGCCATATGCCGTAACCATGATAAGAATCGGCATTTTGGCCAAATCGGCATTGGCTTTGATACGCCGGGCCGTTTCAATACCGTCCATCACCGGCATCTTGAAATCCATAAAAATCATATCAAAATTTTTGCCGTTGTCTGCAGTCGACTCTATGATCTGCAATGCCCGGGAACCGGACTCTGCCAGAATCACTTTTAAATTAAAGGCTTGAAGAATGCGTTTGAGAGTGTTTCTGGCGGTACGGCTGTCATCCACAACAAGGGCGGTCATATCTTTGAAATCACCGGCAAAAATCGATGGTAGTGGCCGTTTTTTATCATGCCGCCCCAATGTAACGGTAAAACTAAACGTGCTGCCTTTACCGAACTGGCTTTCAAGTTCAATGCCGCCGCCCATCATGCCCACAATCCGCTGGCATATAACAAGCCCAAGCCCGGTGCCGCCAAACCTGCGGGTCGTGGATGTGTCCGCCTGGCTGAAAGCCTGGAACAATTTATCCTTTTGCTCACCGGTCATGCCGATACCGGTGTCACACACGGCAAATTCCAGGACAACCTGATCCCTGTGATCCTCAATCATTTTCACCTTGATAACCACTTCCCCTTTCTGTGTAAATTTAACCGCATTGGTCACAAGATTGATGAGAACCTGGCCCAGTCGCAGAGGATCGCCGACCAACTCTTCGGGGGTGTTCTCATCAGGGGTGAAAATCAATTCAATTCCCTTCTCATCCGCTCTCATGGAAACGATGTCGAAAACTTTATTAAGGACATCCTCCAGATAAAATTCCACTGATTCCATGGCCAGTTTACCGGCTTCAATTTTGGAAAAATCCAGGATGTCATTGATAACGGTCAGCAGCGACTGGGCTGATGATTCGATTTTCACCAGGTAATCATGCTGCTGGGACGTCAGCTGGGTCTGCTTGGCCAGGTAGGTAAGCCCGACAATGGCATTCATGGGCGTGCGGATTTCATGGCTCATATTGGCCAAAAATTCACCTTTGGCGCGGTTGGCTGTCTCAGCCGCTTCCCTGGCCTCTTTTAGATCTTTTTCCGCTTTTTTTCGGTTAGAGATATCACGGTAAATGGCATAGACTCCGGCCTCCTTCCCGTCCAGGAATATAGGCATCCCTGTGATCGATACATCAATCAGGCGGCCGTCCTTTGTCTGGCGCCGGGTCTCCTTGAAAGCTTTTGCACCCTTAAGAATAACATTCTTAACCTTTTGGGCTTCATCACGGTGCTGCACCGGAATAATCGTGTCATCCAGAGACCTGCCGGCCACTTCTTCAGAAGAAAAACCGAACAGATCTATAAACTCTTTATTGACCTGGACAACCAGGTCTTTTTCGTTCACAAGTACGATTGCCTCAGGAGAGGCTTTAAACAGCTGCTCAAGATATATCTTCTGTGTTTCCAGATCTTTTTTTGAAATATTCAGATCTTCGACCAGGTTCAACATGGCTTCCTGAGTATCCTGAAGTTCCCGGGTCCGCTCTTCAACGCGATTTTCAAGGGTCGCATTGAAATGTTCAGCCCTGGCCTCGGCAGCCTTTCGTTCAGAGATGTCCTGAATCACCGTCAATACCATGGTCTTCTCTAAAATCTGGGTCGGGCTCAAGGAAATTTCCGTATCAAATACTGTTTTGTTACAGCGGCGGCATTTCCAGTAAAACCGCTGTCGACGGCCATTGCCGGCTTTTAGCATTTTGCTTTGCAAAAGGGGAGCGGAAAGCGTGTCATCGGGCTGATGCTGCACAGAAAGCATATCAAAAGAACGGCCTAAAAGATCGGAAGACCTGCAGTCGAACAGAGCAAGTGTTTCCCGGTTGCAGTCTACAATTTTACCCTCATCCACAATAAGCACTGCATCATTGGATGCTTCAAACAATGAGCGATATTTTTTTTCATTGCTTTCAATCTGATAAAGACGTTCCCTGAGCTGGGTTGTCATTTTATTAAACGCCGTGGAAAGGCGGCCGACAACATCACGGCTTTCATAAACAAAAGTCTGCTCGAAATTGCCTTCAGCCACTTTCTGGGCCTGAACCGCCAGAGAGAGGATCGGGCGGCTGAACAGCCGCGATAAAAATACAGAAAGCAGGATGCTCACTAAAATCGCCAGCAGGGTAACGGCAACGATTTTGGTCCTGAGCATCACAATTTTTGAGTTCATATTGTCCAGGGTGAATCCCACCCTGACGGAACCCACCAGGTCTCCTGCAATATGAACAGGTGAGACAGCTTCAAACCCTGTGCCGGGCAAATGGGCAATACCGTTGGTACCGGTTCCTAAAACCTGTACTTTGGGCGGTCCGGAATACTCAAAATAACTGCCGTCCCGTGAATGATCACTATGCGCCAGAATACGGCCGTCATTGTAATCCACCACAAAAGCGTAAATGGTGTCCGGCCCCTTTTTAAGGTTCTCAACAAAGGAATCCAGCAGGGCTTTGTTGTATATGACATAGGGATTGGACATGGACAGGGCAGCAAGATAGGTGTTCTGTTTCACCCGTTCATTGGTTGTCTCGGCAATGGACTGTTCCAGTGCCCTTGTGGAAATCAACGCGATCAAACCCGCAACAATGATGACAGGTATGGTTGTTAAAAGGATAAATTTGAAGGCGAAGCTTCTATCCTTGAATAAGAACCGCAATTGTTTCATACCAATCATTCCTGCCCTTTTTTATTCCAACGAAACATCATGAAGGTTCAGCATTCCGGTTGAAGACGGATAAAAATCTTTCACCCGTTTTCTGACACCATAAAACTCCTCACCGGCATACCCGAAAAGCATGGGAGCATCCTTGTAAATAATTTGTTGTATCTCTTTATAATAGAGATCCCTTTTTTCCGAATCCAGGCTCTTCTCTGCCAGTGAGAGCAACCGGTCCACCTCTTTATTTGAATAATTGGAGAAATTGCCCCGCCCATTGGTTCTAAGCTTTGGCATAAGTATCCCCACAGGATCAAGTGTGGTGTTTCCCCAGGATGTGACAAGGATATCTGCTTCAAGATTTTCCATCGCAAGTCTCACTGCTTTTTTTTCGCCAATTATTATCCTGGATTTGATACCTGCCTTTGATAGGAACAGTGAAATCGCATTGGCGAATTTACCGTATTTTCCTATACTAACGATGGTTATGACATAATCATCAGGGATATCTGCCTGGCGGAACAGCTCTTTGGCCTCCCCCGGATCATAGGGGTACGGCAAAAGCTGATCGTTAAATGCAAAGGCCTGCTGTAATAGAATGGTCGGCAGAACTCTTGCCCGGTTTTGAAACATGGTAGTGACGATCATCCGCATATCCATGGCATAGTTAATGGCCAACCGCGCTTTACGACTATCAAAAGGAGGTTTTCTACAGTTCAGGTCCGCAAAATAACTTCTTGTGGCCGGCTGGCCTAATACGCGCAAGCCGGGAAGCATATCGATCAATGGGATGGCTTCCAAAGGCAGATTGGTGATAATATCAGCCTGACCTTTTTTCAACAATGCCGTACGATGGACCTGGTTCGGTACTGTCTGGAAGACCAGTTTTTTTATCAACGCCTTTTGGACCGGCGGATTTTCCAAGGCCCCGCCGTAATAGCTGTCGAACCGCTCCAGAATCAGGGTGTTGTCTGCCTGTTTTTCCACAAATTTAAACGGACCTGTTCCCACTGGAGACTGTGCAAATTTTTTTGATCCAACCTTGTTTACATATTGTTGCGGAACGATCTCCTGCAGGGACAGCATTAACGGCAAGATAGGCCAGGGTTTTTCCGTGATGATCCTGACCGTGTATGGATCGATAATGCCCACATTGGCAATTCGCCCCAGCAATGTTCTGCGAGGGGATGTGCTGCCATCCAGCCCATTTTCCTTTGTCACCCGGTCCAGGGTAAACTTCACATCTGCGGCTGTAAAATCATCGCCATTATGAAATGTTACGCCCGTCTTAAGCTTAAACTCCCAGGTTGTCTGATCAATGGCCCTCCAGGACTTGGCCAGTTGGGGAACCACCAACAGATGTTTATCCCGCGTCGTAAGGCTGTCAAACATATTTTTCAACACCATCTGTGTGTCCCGGTCACGGTGATTGGTGGGGTCCAGGGTTAAAACGGCACTGGACACACAGACCACCATGGTATCATCGTCCGGTAAAACATTTGCGAATGCACCGGCTTGAAATCCTGCGATACTGAGAATCAAAAAAAGGACCGGCGCAAGGATTTCGCCGATGATTTTCAACCGATTGGATCTGCACATGGGACTCTCCTTAATTATATAAAACCCCGCCGTCATTCCGGTAAAAGGGCCTCGGGTATCCGGATTTTTGCTTCCCGATAGTATTTTAGCGCACCCGGATGCAGCGGCGCGCTAAGCGCTTCGAGCATATTCGCCTTAGTTAATGTACCGTATGCCGGGTGTGATTTTTTGAACGCCTCAAGATTTTCAAATATCTCCCTGACAACGGTATAGACAACCTTCTCGGGGATATGACTATTGGTACAGAAAGTGGCTTTCACCCCAAAGGTGTCAACATTTTTCTTATTTCGCACACCAGGATAAAAATCGACAGGGATATAAGTTTTTGCATAATAGGGCCATTGGGACACCAGGCGATCAATACAGGCGCCGGTTAATGGAACAAAATGAACTTTACGTCTTCCCTCAATCGCCTCCTGGATGGCATCGTTCGGATGTCCAACCGTATAAAAGAAGGCATCCACCCGGCCTTTTTGAAGCAGCCCGGCTGACTCCTCGGCCCGGATACCCAGAATATTGACCTGGCTTCTCCAGTCAATGCCGCATGACTGCATGAGATCAACGGCATTCCCCCTGGGACCGGACCCGGGATTCCCCACATTAACGGTTTTCCCGATAACGGCATCCAGTGTTTCGATCCCGGAATCATCACCTGCGAGCAGGACAACACTTTCAGGATGCAGGCTGCAGATGCTGCGCAATCTTTTTTGAGACCCCCTGTCTTTCCAGTCCTTAAGCCCGTTCCATGCCTGATACTGACGGTCGGACTGAACAATACCCAATTCAAGATCCCCCATCATAATCGCGTTTATATTAAACACGGAGCCGCCGGTTGATTCAAACCGGACCATGACCCCATGATTTTCTGTGGTCCGGTTGACGATGGCTGCAATGGCCTTGCCGGTGGGATAATAGACACCGGTGACACCGCCGGTCCCGATGGTGACGGATGTTTCCTGGCTCCAACCAATCGGGGCGGATAAAAAAACAATAAAGCAGACCCCCCAGATACGGACGAACCATATTAGAATACTGGCCCCTGCACGTTGCCGGTTAGTATTCATGTTACCCCTCCCTGACCTTTTGACCAGCCTTTGATGGACCCATTGAATTTTTTGTTCATCTGTTTTGCCCTCAGCGATGTTGTCTAATATTTTGGAATGTCATGGCGGTATACCCCTGGATGAAAACGGTATCACACCGGTGGTTCTGCTAATCTCCAAAATCAACGATATTAAAACAGGATCAGATCAACGCAAGAAAACTGATATGCCGGACGCGGTAAAACTATCTGTACGAAACGGAGTCAAAATTTATAATTATAGTGACCAAACTCTCTTCCTATTTTACTAACATTTAATTTTTAATCAATAAAGAAAAATGGATAGAACATCATGGGGTGCGTCATCATAGAGGTGTGAGAAAACTTATGTTGTCATTTGCCAGTGATTTTTCATGGAATTGTTACCGGCATCCGGGGAGCACCTGCCTTAACCCGAAACTTGATTTTTCAACAGGTGCCTGATACTGTCAGCGGTTGAAAAACAGCCATCATTAATATCGCCTGAAAGGAATAAAAGCGTAACCATGTTAACAATCTCCCATCACATCAGTATTCCGGATAATGAAATACGGTTTGATGCCATCCGGGCCCAGGGGGCCGGGGGACAGAATGTCAACAAGGTCTCTTCTGCCATTCATCTGCGGTTTGATATCCCCGGATCCAGCCTGCCCGACACTATTAAACAAAGGCTTCTGGGATTAAAGGATCGAAGAATATCCAAAAACGGCGTGCTTGTGATCAAAGCCCAACGATTCAGGACCCGGGAGAAGAACCTGGAAGATGCCTTAAACCGCCTGAAGGAACTAATTTTAAAGGTGATGGTACCACAAAAAAAAAGAAAGCCCACAAAACCATCCAGATCGGCAAAAAAAAGGCGAATGGATTCAAAAACCAGGAAAGGCCGGATCAAGCAGCTTCGCGGGCGGGTGTCCAGGGATGACTAATCCTGCCATCAGGAAAGGTTAACGGAAAATTCACCTTCCCTCATCATACACTCGCAATTAGAATTATTTTACAATTCGAATCTATCGGAAAGAATCCGGATCAATATTGAACCGTTTCATGATCTGCTGAAGGGCCTGGCGGTCAAGACCTGATTTTTTAGCCGCCTGGGTGATATTGCCCTGTGTGATGGAGAGTTTGGCCCCCACATAGGTATTGTTGAACTCCTGGAGCATCTTTTCTTTGGCCTGCCTGTAGGGAAGCGACAAAAGCCCGTCATCGGATGTGGCAGGGTGCGGCAGATGGATATCAGAAAGCGTCAGCGGGATATCATTGATTTCGATCACATTGGTTTTTGCATATAAAATACCCTGTAGCAACACATTTTCAAGTTCCCGGACATTGCCGGGCCATCTGTATTTTATCAAAAGATCCATCACCGGATCGCTGATCTGTTTGGATTCCTTGTTCAGTTTTTTACAATGCTTGGCAACCAGGTGTTCACAAATAGCCGGGATATCCGTGACACGGTGCCGCAGGGGCGGCAGTTCAATTGACAATACGTTGAGCCGGTAAAAAAAATCCTGCCTGAACTCATTGTCCGCCATCTTCTGTTTTAAATCCCGGTTGGTGGAGGCAATAATCCTGACATCTATCTTGCTGACCTTGGTATCCCCCAGAGGTTTGATCTCTTTCTCCTGCAAAACCCTTAAAAGTTTTGTCTGGATAGCAGGACCGATATCGCCGATTTCATCCAGAAACAGAGTGCCCTTTTCCGCCTCCTGGAACAGGCCCTTTTTGTCCCTTGCAGCATTGGTAAAGGCCCCTTTTTTGTACCCGAACAATTCACTTTCCAGAATATTCTCCGGTATGGTGGGGCAATTGACCGGAATGTATGGATTGTCTTTTCGATCGCTTAACGCATGGATTGCCCTGGCTGTCAGATCCTTTCCGGTTCCCGATTCCCCGGTAATAAGTACGGTCACATCGCTTGCGGCCACAAGATTAATCTTGTCAAACACCCGCTGCATGGGTTCGCTTGTACCCACCAGTGGATTGGCGCTCTTTTTTCTCTCCTGCAGAAGCTGCCTGTTCTCCTTTATCAGCCGGCTTCGTTCTAACGCCTTTTGAACCTTATGGATAATTTCATCCTGCTCAAAAGGTTTGGGAATAAAATCGTATGCCCCGTTTTTTATGGCCTTGACTGCCGATTCAATATTGCTGAACGCCGTAAGCATCACGACAGTCAGATCCGGATAGTTCTTCTTGACGATCTCCAGAAGCTCAAACCCGTCCATTCCAGGCATTCGGATATCGCAGACTAAAAGATCGAAGACTTCCTGTTCCAGGATGGTTAACGCCATCCTGCCTGAAAATGCCATGGTCACCCGGCAGTCCAGTTCGGGCTCAAGGGTCCGCTGCAACAGACGGGTCATGTCCTTTTCGTCATCTACGGCAAGTATTCTGGGTGTCATGCTCATTTTTATGATATCTCCTGTCCGCTATGCGTCCGGTGTAACGGCAGCGTAATCGTGAACATCGTTCCTTTACCGGGCTCACTGCTGACGCTGATGTCCCCGTGATGTCTCCTGATAATACCATACCCCACAGAAAGTCCAAGTCCGGTTCCCTGTCCCACCGGCTTGGTGGTAAAAAAGGGATCGAAAATTCTGGGAAGATTATTTGGCTCAATGCCTTTGCCGGTGTCTTCCACATTGATATGAATGCTTTTTTCATCTGCCTTCCGGATAGATATCCGGATAATGCCCTTACCGTCGCAGGCATGGCAGGCATTGATCAGCAGATTCACAAGAACCTGGGCCAGTTCCTGGTCATTTCCCGTGATATAGTGAGGACCTTTTTTGGACAGATCTACCATCATCTCGATATTTCTGAAATCAGAATGATTGGCCAGAAATTTTACAACACCGTCCACCATGGCATTGATATCCACCTGGCTGACGTTGGAAGATCCTTTCCTTGAAAAAGCCAGCAGATCCGAAACAACGGTTTTACAGTTCTTCACGTGCTTTTCTATAATTTTAAGGTCATCGACGTGCCGGGTTTCCTCTTTGAGCAGCAACTGGGTGTATCCTAAAATAATACCAAGCGGGTTGTTAATCTCATGGGCCACCCCGGCGGATAACTCTCCTAAAGCAGCCAGCTTATCTGCCTGGGCAATCTGTCGTTCCATCATTTTCTTCTCATTCACATTTTTAATGATGAAATGAAAAGACTTGGCACAACCAAAGGCACCATAATCGATACCGCCGGTGATCATTACCACGACCGATGTATCATCCGGTCTTAAGAACCGGACCTCCTCATTTAAAATATACTCTTCAGATGCAATTTTTTGGCGAATTCTTTCCCAGTCGGAGGAATCTGCGCAAAAATCCCCGACAATCATATTGTGCAGGATCATTTCATCGCGGGAGACCCCAGTCAGTGTAATACCCGCTGGATTGATTTCAATAATCTTAAATTCACTATCGGTAACAATAATGGTATCCAGGGATTGTTCAAATATCCTGCGGCATTTATGCTCGCTGCTTGTGAGTCGTTCTGTTCTTTCAATCACTTTATGCTCAAGGGTCTGGTTCAAATCCATGAGTTTAATGTGAGTGTCCTCAAGTTTTTTCCGGCCGGATAAAATTTTCTCGTTAATATTCCAATTTTGATTAAAAAAGAGGGTAATCAGGCCCACCAGCATAAAAGAGGCAGTGTTGATACTGCCGGTATAGGGACTGATACCGTGCCATATATCAGAACTATGGGTAAGCACAAGAAACTGCTTTAAAATATGACCGAATGATCGTGAAATTGCAAAGATTGACAAGCCGCTGCTTATCCATAACAGATATAGAAAGACAGCATTGTCAGGATCTAATCCCCTCAATATTCTTGCTTTATTAAGACACATAAGGGCAACTATCACCATGACTATGGAGCCTAAAATATCTATCGCAAGAATGGGAATGGAAGAGGCAATCATTTGCTCTCCACTGATATTTGTTTCTGATAATCATCAACAAGACTGGAAAGTCCTTTATAAAGGAGAAGCATGGCGGGTACACATAATAAATGATCAAGCTTTAAAATATAGTATGCAAATCCTAAAATCTGTGAATCATTGTAGGTAATAATATCCAGAGTCCATAGAGAAATATTTTCTATTCTGACAGAATGAATCTGGTTATCTAAAAAATGAGCTGAAATTGTATCTATATTCCAGAGAGCGAAGAAAAATGCTGAATATTGAATCAGGCGCCACCCTTTCTGACGGTTAAGGTTTTTTCCTGAAATTGTCAAAATCAAAATCATCATAGAAAAAAGGAAAAAAAGATGCCCTGCCTGGTGGGTGATAATCCCTTCTGAACTCGCGTGGAGCTGGGTGGTGTATCCATTAACCGGAAACAAGATCAACCCGGCAACCATTATTGCCGATATGAATTTTTCTATTAAACGTCGGTTAAGCAGATTCATTTTTAACATATCGCTTTTTATAAATCATTTTTACGACTGCAAAAAGAATAAATGACAAAACCAGACTAAGCGCAAACCAGAGTAGCGAGCTGACATTGATTTGGGAAGATGCGCCGAAGGAAAATGAAAAAACCCATTTGTCCCCAAACCGTTTAAACAGCGTTTCAGGTGTATATACAGTTGTCACATAGGAAGCCATCAATAATATGGGAAGAACATTGACCATGAAATGTTTTAACAGCCCTTCAAAAAAATAGTCATAATAGACTTTGTTTAATTTACCTTGATCGATATTTTTTGCCAGTGCCTTACCTTTTTCCCTGTCAGGATGTTTCATTGCCTCTTCTCTCACACCCTGCCAGTGATGATATTCTTTTTCCAGTTTGATATATCTCTTGGTTACATAAAATTTCGCAATTGTTCTTGTCACACAGACAAGCAAAACAGCGATGAAAAAGATTACAAATCCGGGTCCAAAAATTTCAAGGGGAGAAAGAAGCGTGTCCAGTAATATCACGGCGTTGTGCAAGACGTTTTCAATGACTTCCCAAACCCTGTCGAGGAAACTATCCATTAATTTATCATTACCCCCTTTTTAACGCTGTTACACAATATTGGTATCACCAATTTTAAAATTCCCAAATTATATGCTTTTTCATCAATTACTTCAAGGCATGGCTTAGCTTGGAAAAATCTGTTCAAAAATAAGATCATCTGCCTGAATACATAGCTCTTTTAATCGCCTGAATTTTTCAAGCAGATGTTCACCTTCCCTGGTAACGCGTGTACCTGTTTTTTTATCCGCATGAACCACCGGCTTTCCAAAATGCTTTTCCGTTGTTTGAATCTTACTCCAAACTGTTTTATACGACATCTTCAATTCTTTTGCCGTTTTATTGATAGAGCCTGTCTTTTTCAAGGATTCAAGAATTTTCATTCTCCCGTTCCCCATAACAATTTCATCGTCATCATTGACAATGACCTGTGTTGATCTGATTTTCACTTTTCATCCTTTAATAATATTTTTCTTGACCTTATGTTAAGATTAACATAAGGTCAAGAAAATAATAATTTAACAGAAAATGGCACCTGAATGGAAAACTTTGAAACCTTATTAAAAGGATCGTCTGATGCACATGGACATCTTTGTCCAGGCCAGGTTGTCGGTGTCAGGATGGCAATGCTTGGCTGCAAACTAATTGGACTTGATGAGCCATCAAAACTTCCTGAAATAAAGAAAATTATTGTCTATGTGGAGATGGACAGGTGTGCCACTGATGCCATATCATTTGTAACCGGAGTCAGGCTTGGGAGACGCTCTTTAAAATTTATAGATAATGGTATAATGGCAGCTACTTTTGTTAATCTTGAAAACAAAAAAGCGTTTAGAATTGCCTCCACTGAAACGTCCAGAGATCTTGCACCAAAATATGCTCCGGGTATTCTCGACAAAAGAGAGCAGCAGCTTGAAGCATATAAAAAAATGGATACAGATGAACTTTTCACCGTTGAAAAAGTTCTTGTTGATGTACCTGCCGGTGATATGCCGGGCCCCACCCGATTTAAGACAGTCTGTTCAGACTGCAATACTGTTATAAGAGATAAAAAAGAAGTCTTAAAAAACAATAAAATCCTGTGCAAATCCTGTGCGTTTGGCGCCTATTATCAAACCATCGAGAAAAAAAGGAAAAAAAATGCGCAATAGAACCATACCCGTTGAAGAGGCTGTAGGCACGACGCTTGCCCACGACATGACCCAGATTATACCCGGAAAGTCAAAGGGTCCGGTCTTTAAGAAAGGGCATAAAATAAAACCAGGTGATGTGTGCCAGCTTATGCGTATGGGAAAAAACAATCTCTATGTTCTGGATTTAAACGAAGATCAAATCCATGAGGATGACGCGGTTTTCAAACTGGCTTCTGCCCTTGCCGGACCAGGGGTTACGTTTTCAGGCAGTCCCAGCGAAGGAAAGCTTGAACTTAAGTCAGACTATCCCGGACTTTTAAAAGTTAACTCAACTGCGCTTGTTGATTTCAATATGGTTGAGGATGTGATGTGCGCAAGTATCCACAACAATACATATATGACAAAAAATCAAAGCATTGCAGCGACAAGGGCAATCCCCCTTGTCATTGAAAAAGACGAACTTGAAAAAGCGGTGAATATAGCAAAAAAAAATTATCCGATTTTCTCCGTCAAGATGCTTAACCCCTTAAAAATCAGGCTGATAATTACAGGTGACGAGGTTTATAAAGGAATTATCAAAGATAAATTTAGAGAAATTGTTGAACAAAAGGTCACTGCACTGGGCGGCAGTGTGGAAGAATCGGTCATTCTTCCTGATAATGAAAAGATGATAAAAGAGCAGATCAATCTCTATCTTGAAAAAGAGACAGATTTGATTATTACAACCGGAGGTATGTCTGTTGACCCCGATGATGTTACAAAGGCGGGTATTGAAAAATCAGGGTTTGATGAAATCCACTATTCTTCAGCTGTCCTGCCCGGCGCCATGTTCCTTCTCGGGTATCATCAGGACACTTCTATCATGGGGCTGCCTGCCTGCGGCCTTTACCATAAAATTACCATTTTTGATCTGATGTTACCACGGCTTATGGCAGGTGAAAAACCAGGTAAAAGAGATCTGGCAGAGTTATGCATGGGTGGGTTATGCCAGAACTGCAAACCCTGCAGGTTTCCCGTATGCCCTTTTGGAAAAGCCGGTTAGATAGCGGTGAAAACGGTCATTGGTTTTTAAAAGGCTTATGCCTAATGATACTCGGCTTTTTTACCCACTATCTTCACCACCTCTCTTTGTTTTTTACAATCAGGACAAAGTGTGACCCAGTCCGGTTTAAGATCTTTAAGTCTTTTTGACAAAGATCGATGAACCTTTTCAGCCATTCTTTGCGTGTCAAATATTTTTAAGCAGGAACTGCAGTGAATCATGAGGAAATCGAATTTGACAATCTGCATTGATTCTTTATCTGCTCCCGGGGCCAGTTTAATGGCATTGGCAGAGCACGTATTTTCGCAAAGGCGGCAATCTTCGGAACAGACCGTTTCAAAGGAGAATGTCCTGACCCCACCTTCATCCTGAAATCTGAAAACACTAATTGGACAGGCATTGGCACATGCTTTACACCCCATACATTTTTCATGATCAATTCTAACATTCTGGGCTGTTATCATCTGAAACCTCCCTTCAACGGCGGCTGACCGGCCAATGAACTTAACGCTCTGCGCCGTTTCAAAGAGCCATAGCTTTCAAAAAGATCGTACGCCAGGGCCTGTGTCGGGCATGTCACAACGCATGCAGGCTCTTTTCCATTGCTGCGTCTTTTTTCGCAAAGATCACATTTTGCGGCTACTGATGTTTTTGAGTTAAACCCCATGACGCCGATGGGGCAGGCAATCAGACAGAGCCTGCACCCGCTGCATTTTTCTTTATCCAGTTTAACTTCCTCACCAGTGGAACTCAACGCATCATTGGGGCAGACCAGCAGGCAGGGAGCCGGATCACAGTGTTGGCACGCGATAGGTACTGAAAAACGGTGTTCCACTCCCACAACATTCATATTTGCATGACCATCATGTTCCCGCCGGCAGGCAACTTCGCATCCCTGGCATTGGACACATCGGCGAAACTCAGCATATATATACCCTTTCATACGGTTTCTCCTTTTTTAATCCGGCATGCAGCGACTTTGAACGCTGGTATTTTTGACTGTTCATCGAGTGTATCAGTGGTCAAGCAATTAACGCCTGAAAAGTGAAAGGGGATAAACACCTCTCCGGCTTCAACCATTTTTGTAATATTGGCCCTGGCATTTAAACTGCCTCGAATGGTGGAAATATTTACTATTTCACCATCCAGAATATCCAAAGTTACAGCATCTCCTGGATGTATATCTACCTTCACATCCCCTGCCCGGTCCTCTAAAGAAGGACTGCGATGGGTCATGGTGCCGGTATTAAAGTGAACGGCCAGTCTTCCTGTATTCAGGACAAAAGGAAATTCTTTGCTGACAATTTCCGCAGGCGGTTTATAGTCAACCGGAACAAATAATCCTTTACCATGTGTAAATTTGCCAACATGTAATATAGGTGTTCCAGGATGATCCTTTGATGGACAGGGCCATGGGACACCGCCTTTTTGAGAGGCACGTTCTTTTGTGATTCCACCATAGGCAGGTACGGTTTGATTGATCTGGGAAAGAACCATTTTAGCATCATCCCCGCCAAGATCAAACCCCAGGCGCTTGCCCAGCTGGTTAATAATCCAGAGATCAGATTTTGCCTCACCCACAGGGTCTATTGCTTGATCAAACCACTGAACCCGACGCTCTGTATTGGTAAAGCTGCCCTCTTTTTCAGCCCATGCCACTGAAGGTAAAACAATATCAGCGGCCTTTGCCGTATCCGTCATAAAAATATCCATGACTGCAAGGAAATCCAAAGAGGCAAGAGCATCCCGCACGTGGTTGCTGTTGGGATCAGAAACCAGCGGATCTTCACCCATGATCAAAAACGTTTTTATATGTCCGAGAATGGCATTGTTCATCATCTCCATCAGGGTCAGTCCCGGATGTTTTGGCAGCTTTTCTGTATTCCAGGCCTGAATATAGCGGTTGCGGGCACCCGGATCAATCACCAGGGCATACCCTGGAAATACTGTGGGAAGGCTGCCCATATCGCATGCACCCTGGACGTTATTCTGCCCGCGCATGGGGCATACGCCAGACCCGGGCTTGCCGATATTGCCGGTCAGCATGGCAAGATTTGCCAGGGCTGCCACATTGTCGGTCCCGGTAGTATGCTGGGTAATGCCCATGCAATAGATAATGGTGGCAGCGCCGGCTTTTGCGTAATCCCTGGCAGCCTCAATAATCTGCTCTGCCCTGAGCCCGGTCAGTTGGGCACTCTTTTCCGGGGTGTAACCTCGCACAAGATTGAAAAATGCCTCATATTCCCGGGTGCGCTGATTCAAAAAATCACTGTCAAACAACTCTTCATGAATAATCACATGTGCCATGCCATTGAGCAAAGCCACATCCGATCCCGGCTTGAGCTGGAGAAAGGTATCAGCCAGGGATGCCGTAGCGGTCTGCCGGGGATCGGCCACAATAACCTTTGCCCCTTTGTCTTTTGCTTCCCATATCCAGCGTAAGGCAGGCGTATGGTTGACCGCAAGATTTGAACCTATAATCAATAATGTATCAGCATTGGCAAAATCCGACATGGGATTTGTCATGGAACCGCTGCCGAATGCACGCACCAGACCGGTGACAGTCGGCGCATGTCACAACCGGGCACAATGATCAACATTGTTGGTACCCAGCATTCGCACCATTTTCTGAAACATATAATTTTCTTCATTGGTGCATTTTGCAGAGGCTAAAAAGCCCAATACGTCAGGGGAATAATCTTTAACAGTGGTCTTTAATTTGTCTGCCACTGTATCAAGCGCTTCATCCCAGGAAATCCGTTCAAACAACCCCTTATTTTTTTTAAGAGGATGGGTTAATCTATCAGGATGATTCAGTACCTCAATAGCAGCATTTCCTTTAGCACACAGCCGTCCATTGCAAACAGGATGATCGGTCATATACTCAATATTGACTGCTCTGCCCTGCTCGACTTCAATATAAAAGCTGCACCCAACGCCGCAATAGGGACATATTGTCGGAATCATTTTTTTTTGATTCATCAACCCCCCCCTCTTTTCTTTCTTCAAAAAAGATATATACTTTTTATTTGTTTAACCCAGATTACAACGCATTATCATTTAATCTTAGAGACACTTACAAAATGTTCCTGATAGGCAATACCACCGCCTGCCTTATCCCATACATCCATACCGCCTGACATGAATTTGTTGTCGGCAAGGCCTTTGCCATATGCGCGGCTTTCCGGTTTGAGCTTATGACCAAAACCATGAATAACAAAGACAGCCTCAGGATGAATCACATCAGTCACCTTTGCCTTAATGGTTTCAGTATAACCATTTTGTCCGACTTCCACACGTTCACCATCTGAGATACCAAGTTTTTCTGCCTCTTTTGTATGTATCCACAGGACATTTTCCGGCATCTGGTCTGCAAGCATTTTATTGTTGACCGTGTGTCCCTGTGTGTGCAGTGCACAGCGCCCGAAAGTGAGCCGATAGTGTCCCTCGTCCGGTTTCACTGGTGACTCATACGGCTTCAAAGAAGGAATATTATTCTCTTCCCACTTTTTAGATATAATCTCTATCTTCCCACTGGGTGTTTTAAATTTATACTCATCAAAATCCAGATATCTGGGTTTGTCAGCCAGAGAAACAAAGCCTTTTTCATCAAAGTCTTCGATCTTGACACCGGTACCCTCAAGCTGAAAGTTCCAGAAATCTTCCTTGGTCTCAAAAACAAGATCCGGAAGGTCCATACGCTTGGCAAGCCCACTGATGATTTCCCAGTCCGCCTTGGTATCGTAACAGGGATCAAGGGATCTTCGGCGTACAAAAAACTGTGGTTTCAAAGCCTTTTTGGTGGCAATCTGGCTCTCTCTTTCAAGATAGGTTGACATGGGAAGCACCACATCAGAATACCAGGCTGTATCCGACCAGCTGAAAGTGACCGATACCAAAAGATCCAGGTTATCCCACATTTTTTTAAGGCGCTCAGGTTCAGGATAACCCATTAACGGATCATGACGGTATGCGATATAGGCTTTCACCGGATAGGGATCTTCGGTTTCAATTGCTTTATAGAGCAAATGAGCAAGTCCCGGACCTTCCTGAAAATGTTTATATTTCCACCCGATACCATCGGCGCGTTTCTCTTCAGGCTTGGGATACAGATCCATAAATGATTTCAGCCCTTTACGGCCTACATCTCCCGGGGCACTCACAAAAGGAAGCCCGCCTTTGACACCATAAGATCCCAGCAGGGCATTTATAATATAGATGGTACGACAGACATAAAAAGAGTCCTGATATCTTGCAACCATCCATCCCGGATGCCATATGACTTTCGGGGCAGCCTCTGCCAGTTCCTTTACAAAATCACGCAGTTTATATGCCGGGATACCGGTCTCTTCTTCTGCCCACTCCGGAGTATAATCCGCCACAAACTGTTCCAGATCGCTCAGGCCTTCAAGATATCGGTTTACAAACTTCTGGTCATAGAGGCGTCTTTTCATAATTTCATGGATCACAGCGAGGTTAAACGCATAGTCGGTTCCCGGTCTGATTTTCATAAAATTATCAGCTTTGGTGGACGATATATTGGCCCGGATATCTATTACAGACAGTTTGCAGCCGTTTTTAAGGCCCTCCATCAGATTGTTGACTTCCTGAACATTTACAGATTCAAAAATATTTCTAAGCTGCAGCACCACATGCTTGCTATTTTTAAAATCATATGCCACGGCTTTTCTGCCCTTGCCGGTCAGCGACAAGGCTGCATGCTGGACATTACGCGCACATGATGAGTCATGGTTATTATAATTAGGGGTTCCAATACCGCGTAAAAATGCGCGATGAAAATCCCTGAAAGGACCGCCCCTGTCAGTGAAGGCAATTGCCTTTGCACCGTGTTCGTCTTTGACCTTATTCAGGCGCTCTGCCACATAATCAAACGCTTCTTCCCATGAAGCTTTCCGCCATTTACCCTCACCACGCTCTCCTGTCCGGATTAACGGTGTCTGGGGCCGCTCATTATCCTCAACCAGTGCGATGCCGGCAGAGCCGCGAGGGCAGATACTGCCCGCCATGGCAGGAACATGGGGACTGCCTTCAATAAAAGACACCTTACCGTCCTGGACATACACTTTTATGGGACAGCGTACCGTACACATACCACAGACACTGTTGACTTCTCTTTTTGCCATAATCTAAACTCTCCTATATGTTTAACCGTTGCTTGACCGTTGCCTAACAGGTTTTAACGGATAATTTTTTAAGCAGCTCTTTTATTAATCATGCATGGCAGCACCTTTGGATGCAGCCATTGCCCTGGCGTATCTTTCACGCTTAATTAACGGCATTTGTTCAGTCTTTCCAAAACTCAGACAACGGGTTAAACATGTGGTGACACATGCCGGTTTCAAACCCTGGTCTATCCTGTCCTTGCAATAGTCACATTTAACGACCTTGCCAATTTCAGGGTTCCACTGGGGAGCACCCCATGGACATGCTGTGATACAGGTTTTACAACCCACACAAAGACTTTCATCAACAAAAACAATACCATCTTTATCTCTTCTATTCATTGCACCTGTGGGACATGCCGCAACACACCAGGGGTTTTCGCAATGAAAACAGGGCATAAAAATATAGGAAGCCCTTGGCTGATCATTGATCATCTCCGGCCCAATTGGTACAACCTGGCAAGGATTCGGCCCCCCTGGAAGTCTTTTGTTGCTTTTGCACTGTATTTCACAAGAATTGCAGCCGATACATTTGTTCTGGTCCTGCAACATAAAATATTTACTCATGGTTATCCTCTCAAATCACATTTATTGTATGATTAAGCCGGTTTTATATCTGGAATGGGCAGAAAGACTGCTTCTGCCCATTTTTTCTACTCATCGAATAGTTAATGCTATATCCAGATTTCAATCTTGAAAAATCTGAAAAACAAGAAGAACATTGTAGCTGCGAGAACAATCTTCAGGGTCTTTTCAGAGAACATTTTCTGGGCACGACTGCCCAGCATACCGCCTGCAAACCCACCAATAATAATGGCAATTGCAAGGGTCATATCCGGCAGATAGCCTGCCATCAAGTATCCAATAAAGGAGCCGACACTGGAAAAACAGGTTCCGATCAAGGATATGGGAACGGCCACATACATTGGAAGACCGGCCAAAGTTGTCATGGCTGGAACAAGAAGAAAACCACCACCGATACCAAAAGCGCGGGATACGACACCAATACCGATACCGAGGATGGCAAAAAGCAGTGGGTTAATTGTAAATTCTTCACCCCAGAACTTAAACCTGTAATCCATCAAACCTGTTTTTACAGGTTCAATACTACCCATCTTAGCGGCACGTCCCTCGGCTTTTGCAGCAGCAACCTCTTTATTAAATTTCTGGGTCATGGCCTTGATGCTTTTTCTTTTATTCATAGCCTTAGGCGTCATTTCCATCAGGGTTTTAATGCCCATAATCACGACCAGGATGGCCAGCCATTCTTTGTATGCCTTCATGGGAAGAACAGCGGACACATATTTACCAAGCCAGATGGAGCCGATAAAAATACCTGCCCCAAAGGAGAGTCCTACGGGCCATGCAACCCGTTTTTCAACCACTGCATACCGGTAAAATGATCCTAAAGGAGAGAACAGGGTCAGTGCTATATTGGAAGGTTTTAATACATTGGCGGCATTGATACCCACAGGCCCCATGGTGTTAACAATCAACACCTGGAAAGCCGCCATAAGCATACCACCGGCTGCACCGATCATGGAAAAATAGGTTCCTACCAAAACGGCACCGATAACAACCCATAAAGGATTCATATACCTGTAGGCTTTGCCTAACCAGAATCCGTTTTTCTCTACTATATAATCACCGATTTTAGCATTGTTAACATAGACGTCAAATTTGGTGTCAGGAGGGGTATGCCTGAAGGAATTAAAGGAGACTGTAAATTCACCGGTTGCTTTATCCAATTTTACAGATGTGCCCTTGTCCCAGTAATTTCCGCTTGACTGATCAGCGATAACGGTTTTTGAAAAAATAGTTACTTTACCTGTTCTGTTACTCTCTTTAACAATGGTATTGATACCATAGCCACTCTCATTGGCATATCTTAAAAAATTCCACTGCTCGTCTGATTTTATGGGGCCCATCATTGTGCGCGCCACAGAATCCACATCATTGAATTTCTTTTTCAGATAGAACATGGTGGTGCTGTAAATCCCCTGTCCTTTTTTCAGAAGAACCGAAGGTCCGCCAAATCTTTTCTTACCTACTTTACCAAATTTTTCCGGTACATTGGTAATCATGTAGTAAAGGGGTGGAATCTCTGTATCAAAGGTAAACCCTCTTTTTTTGGAATCTTTTTTCAATCTTTTAATCTCAAATTGACCATCAGTGTCTTTGGAGGCAAACATTTCAGATTGAGCAACGGCAACATATAAATCCTGTCCCGGTGCAATTTTACCGGTAATCTGGACCACATCCCCTGCCTTATAGGCGGACGCTGAAATACCGTCACCGGCAAACGATCCTGACGCTGTAAATAGTAAAACCAGCGTCATCATAATAAAATGCGTAAAAATTTTCTTCATTTGAGTCTCCTTTTTAAAACATATACAATAATTATAAATTAAAATATCTGACAGCCAGTTTGGCCCCCAAATAACTTGTGATTCCTGATACAGCCATATAAATAAACAGATCAGACATTTTGAGTAAAAAAGCATTCACCACCAATAGTTCTGTAAAACGTATGGCAAAATTTACGGATATAAAGGTCAGTGCACCTCCTCCGATTCCCATTACAAACGAAAAAAGAGAAATATTCACAATCCTGTTTTTCAATGCTTCTACCAGTCTGTAGCCTGTCAGAGCACCGTTAAATCCGATAAACAAGGGTATGATGAATAAGATTTTTTCAATGGCAATAAAGGTTGAACAGAAAACAGCAAGGATCAATGATCCTCCAACACCAATAAAAATTGACTTTACAGCTGCAACGGTCATGTTTCTTATCCTTTTTTAGGGGTGGTTCAAAAGCCTTAAACAATCCTGGGGCAGCCGGTGAGTGCCTCTCCCATCCAGGCTGACCTCTATCAATGCATCCGGATCATTAATCATGGTATCCGGGTCTGTTACCATTCCATGAGCCCCTACAAAATCGTCCATATAGGATTCCCATGATTCATCTTGTGATTTTCTATACACCTCTATTTTATTCCCTCTCTTAAACTGCATAATTACATCCTTATCCTTACTTTTTGGATACAGGCCGTGTTTCGATGTTGATTTTCGCACCTATCCTGCGCTGGCAGTTATTACACAAAAGCCTGTCATCTATTTTCTGGCTGATATTCTCTGTTTTTTGAGAAATAAATTGCAGATACTCTATTGACGGCAGCACGGTATTGCATTCATCACAATATTGAATCTTCTGTCTATTCAAAATGGTACCGCACAACTTCAGCAGCCGTTCGTTTTCGGTTTCTTCAATTAAAATGGCTTTATTTTCACAGTTGGCAGCACACGCCCCGCATGTAATGCATTTTTCACTTGTTGCCCTGAAATCAGTCATTGTAGGGTTGTCAAAATTCATATATCCAAGAGTCAGGGCATCAATTCCCATCTTGTCCCGGCAAACCTCGACACATTTACCGCATCTTCGGCAGATATCGCATCGAAGACACCTGGCGGCTTCCTTACGGACACTTTGCTCGTCAAACCCTAATTCCACCTGCTGAAACATGGTCCGCCGCCTGTCTATATTCAACATGGGCATCTCAGGCTTTTTAAGTGTCATTTTACGGTGGGCAGACATTTCAATAGGAGACTCGATATTATAGCGGACGGGTAGTTTGGGCATCCGGGGCTGGGGAATATTGTTCAGATGCCTATCGATAGCTTCAGCAGCTCTCTTTCCACCGCCAATGGCTTCAATTACAGTGGCTGGACCGGATACCGCATCTCCTGCTGCAAAAACACCCGGCATCGTCGTTTCCATACTAGCATGATTGACTTCAATGGTACCTCTGCGGGTCCAGCTAATCTTGTCAAAGGCTTCAAATCCCTTATCATCCACATATTGCCCAATCGCACTGACCACGGCATCTGCCTGAATAACAAAATCTTTACCCGGGATGGGCACAGGCGCCAACCTGTCAGACCCTTCTTGTTTAATCAATTCAGCTTTTATGCAGGCAAGCCCTGTGGCATGCCCCGATTCACCCACAATTTTTGTGGGTATGGTTAAAAAGGCAAATTCAACACCTTCTTCTTCAGCCTGCTCAACTTCCTCTATGTCGGCCGGCATTTGGTTCCTGGAGCGGCGATAGGCAATGGTGACTTTTTGAGCCCCCAGACGCAGACTCGTTCTTGCGGCATCAATCGCCACATTTCCCCCGCCGATAACAACCACATGCCTGCCCGGGGCATGGTGATCCCCCAAAGCGATGTCTTTTAAAAACGTGACGGCATCAAACACACCTTTCAGTACTTTTTCTCCGGCAATTCCGATATCCCAGGACTTATGCGCCCCAATTGCCAGAAAAAAAGCATCAAATCCATTGGATTTCAATTCGTCAAGAGTAATATCTTTTCCGAACCGGGTATTAAATAAAAACTCAACACCCAAATCTTCAATCATGGCAACTTCCCGGTCAATGACTTCACGGGGAAGACGATATCTGGGAATGCCCACCATGATCATCCCGCCGGCCATGGGCAAAGCTTCAATCACTTTTACGCCATACCCCATTAAGGCCAGATAATATGCAGCAGAAAGCCCGCCCGGACCGGCACCGATCACACAGACCTTTTTTCCGTTAAATATTTTTTTTTCCGGATTTTTATAGGCACCTTCCGACATGGCCCGCTCTGCTGCAAAGGCCTTTAAAAATTTGATGGACACCGGCGTGTCAATCCTGGAGCGAACACACATCATCTCGCAGGGGCGAGTGCAAACAAGGCCGCAAACCCACGGTAATGGATTGTCACGCCGGATCACATCAATTGCTTGGGCATCTTTCCCTTGAGCGATTAAACTCAGGTAAGTCGGGATATCGATCCCGGCAGGGCATGCCATCTGGCAGGGTGACGGCGCCAGCTTTCCGCAATCATGGGATGGACAATTTTTTGATTCAATATGGCTGATAAATACTTCACGATGCGTATCCAGTATCCGCTTTAATTCATTTCCTATTTTCTGATTTGCAAAAGGACTTCGGTCATAGAAGTATTCTTTAATCAGGGATTCAATAGCAGAAAGATGATCATCGCTGGCTGCTCCCTCGGCGATCTCCTCTGTCAGATGCAGAATCTGCTCTGAAATTCTTCTTCCTTTGGGATCGTTTAATTTACACAAACCAATCTGTTCAGAAAGATAATTAACCATTTTTCGAACCGGACAGGTTTTTTCAGCCATTTTTTCTCCTTGCAATACTTATTACCGCCATGATCAATCTTAATTTAAGCTTATGATCAGCCATCATTGCCTGATCATAATTGTCCATTGCCATAACCGTGCCATTTTCCCATTAATGATCCTCAATTTGTATAAATAATATGCAAACCTGCTGAAATAACACCAGAAACACATGATTAAAAAATCCATTGTTGCTATATTTTCAATTGGCTTGCTTTTTCCAGGGACAAATAACTGAAAGACTGCTTATATCCGGTGTTACATTTTTTTTTGAATCTGTACAAAAATACCATTGCGCAATAAAAAGATGGCACAGCATGTTTTTTATTGCACCCTTGTTTACTGAAAAAACAGATACGCCTGGTTTGTATTCTTTTATTTTCAATGCTATCCTTAATCAGTTTTATGATCACCTACTCAACCTTAAAAAAAGTATAACACCGGACAGATCATGCCAATAAAGAATCTATTCAGATACTGGACATTTCAGGTTTTTTCTCCGGGAACTATTTTAAGAAAAAAATATGAATCTTTTAAGGCCCTGCTGAAATATGACAAAGCTGCCCATGAACTGATGGCAGATCTCGAAGAGATATACTACAATCAAAAAAAAAATGATTTCCAGACCATTATAGTCACATATGAAAATTTTGCCAATGCCGTCTATGGTATGGTTGAAGAACTTTTAAAAATGTCACCTTCAAATTACTGGGCACTGGAATCATATTTCAAAAAATTTAATTTTTATATCCGGTTTATGCTCAGTCCGCCTAAGTTTGATTTTTCACCGCCATTTGTCATTGCATTTGACAAAATTGCATCCGGTACTGAAACGGTTGCAGGCAAAAAGGCATTCTCATTATCCCGCCTGAATCAAGAACTCTTTTTACCTACACCTGATGGATTTGTAATCACAACGAATGCCTTTCATTATTTTTTAGAGGCTAATAATTTGCGCGAACCCATTAATCTCAAACTGGCCGGCCTTGATATTGCCGATACAGTATCCTTAGAGCAGACAGCCCGTGACATTGAACGATTGATATTTAATGCAATTATCCCAGAGGATATTGATACCGCTATTGCAAAAACCGTTAACGCGCTAAAAGGAAGCGAAAAAAAAACATTCAGGCTGGCTTTAAGAAGCAGTGCTGTGAAAGAGGATGGGAAAGCCTCCTTTGCAGGGCAATATAAAACATTGTTAAATGTAAAAAAACAGAGCATTCTGGACGGGTATAAACGCGTGATTGCCAGCAAATATTCTGCCCCGGCTCTTTTTTACAGAATCAGCCACGGGATACTCGACCATGAGACTGCCATGGCTGTCCTGGTCCTTGAAATGATTGATTCAAAAGCATCTGGTGTCATCTATACCCGGGACATTGAGAACCCTGATTCTGATAATATATTGATCCATTCAATCTGGGGGCAGGGTGAACTGCTCGTGGATGGGAAAGTCCCTCCGGATCTTATCAAGGTATCAAGAAAAAAACCTGAAAAAATTGTTAGTATAAAAATTGCTGCCAAACGAAGACAGGCTGTTTTATCGACAAAAAACCATACAGATGAAATAGAGACTGATCAGGATAAAACAAATCAGCTTTCCATTGATGGACCATCCGCTTTAACCTTGGCCAGATGGGGGCACTCACTTGAAACCCATTTTGATCAGCCCCAGGATATTGAATGGTGCCAGGATAAATCCGGCAGGCTGTTTGTCCTTCAGTCAAGGCCGTTGAACATCCGCCCGGCCGTGATCCACAAAACCCGGAAACCGGCTTTGCCCATTGAAAATAAAATCATTTGCGCCGGAGGTGAGCCTGTTTGTTCAGGCGTCGGCTTTGGACCGGTTTTCAGACTGACACAACACTCGCAAATACCTCTTATCCCGGACGGTTCCGTACTCGTGGTCGAGAATGCCGTTCCCGGATTTGTTACTGCAGTTGATAAAGCAACTGCGATCATTATCGCCTTTGGAAGCCGGGCCAGCCATTTTTCATCTATTGCCCGGGAATTCGGGGTTCCGACCATTGTCAATATACCCAAGGGCTTTCATGATCTTGTCCCTGGAGAACTGGTGACCGTGGATGCGAAACAGGGAATTGTATACAAGGGGGAAGTCACACCTTTATTGGAAAACACCTCCCCCAGAGAAAACTTTTTCGCACAAAGCACTTTTATGGTTAAACTGCGGTATGTCATTAATTTTGCATCAAAATTAAAATTGACCGATCCTGAATCAGACTCTTTTGCCCCGGAAGGATGCCGATCCCTTCATGATATCATCCGCTTTACCCATGAAACAGCTGTAAAGGAAATGTTTTTTATCGGGAATCGAAAAGGAAGCAGAAAAAAAGGGGCTAAAAAACTGGTATCCGGCATTCCCATGTTATTTTATGTCCTTGATGTGGGAAAGGGCATCAAGGATGACAGGATAAATAATAAAATTCTGAAACCCGAAGATATTGCAAGCACGCCGCTGAAAGCGGTATTAAAAGGACTTCTAAACCCTGGAATCTCCTGGGCTGAAACCACTCATTTTGACTGGGAGGAATATGATAAAATTGTTATGGACGGCGGTATTATCAGTGCAGAATCACCCCAGTTCGGAAGCTATGCCGTTGTCGCCAAAGAGTATTTGAATGCAAATATCCGATTTGGATATCATTTTGTTATCCTGGATACTATCTGCGCCTCCCTGAAAGAAGACAATTATATCCTTTTCAGATTTTCAGGCGGAGGGGGAAATCCCGACGGGCGGTCTGTGAGGGTCAATTTTATTAAAGGGGTCTTATCAAGATTAGGATTTATGGTCCAGGTTAAATCAGATCTTGTGGATGCTGAGTTCAAGCATGGTTCTTTAGAAACCATGAAAAAAACGCTGGATATCATCGGACGCCTTTTAGGCGCAACCAAACTGATGGACATGTATTTAAAAAAAACCATGGATATAGATTTTTTAATTGATGCATTCATGAACGGCCGGTATGATTTCAGACCGGAGGATTAGGGTAAACGCATATAAATTCAGCACAAATTTTTATTTACTCTTACCGTAATGCGTTTGGTACAAATATTTTACGGCGTTTATGTAAAAGTATGAGGTCACCCTGTGGTTACCTCCAAAATATAAACAGTATTAATATGAACAAGCTAAATTGCATTCGCCCTGACCGGTGATGACAATTTGCAGGGCATAAAGGAGCCGTCATGTCCGAATACCCTATGACATGGATCACAAAAAGTATTGCAGTAGGGTATGCCCCCATGTCTTATAAAGAACTCGACTCCATAAAAGATCAGGGAATCGATGCCATTGTAAATCTTTGCGCCGAGTTCAGTGATCTCCATGACATTGAAACATCTTCAGGATTTGAGGTCTGTTACCTCCCTATCTGGGATGAGGATATTCCCAAGATCAAAGATCTGGAAAAGGCCCTGGCCTGGTTTGACGAGGCGCTTTATCTTGGAAAAAAAATTTTGGTTCACTGCCGGCACGGGATTGGCAGAACCGGAACCTTTGTTACCTCCTATATGATTCGTAAAGGCCTTACACTCAAAGCTGCTTCAAAAAGATTAAAATCCTCAAGCGCCAATCCATCCAATTACGGCCAGTGGAAGCTGATAAAAAAATATGGTAAAAAATCAGGTGTTCTTAAAATCAGAGTACCCTCTTTAGAGATCAAAAACAGGGTGGATTTAAGCGATTTTTTCTCTGATTATGAATCTTTAATTAAAAAAATCGATACAGAAATCCAAGCCCAGTCCTCTAATGGGAAAACCGAATGCGGCCGGGAAACATCTCCCTGTTGTTCTGAATTTTTTGATATGCAATTGATAGAAGCAATCTACTTGAGTTCAAAAATAAACAAAAATTTCACTTCCGATCAAAGACAGATGATGATCTCAAAAGCTGTGGCTGTCTCTAAAAACAAAGCGGGCCTGTGTCCGTTAAACAACGGCTCAGGCTGTCAAATATACGACATAAGACCGGTTCGGTGCAGGATATACGGGGCGCCCGATTTTTCAAAAGATGAACATGAAATTCATAATATGCTTTTTGAACTTTCTCAAACCATCTTTTTGGCATTCTCAGGACAATTTTTAACTGAGGCCGGCTTTACATTTTCAGTGGCTGATACGATTTCGGGAAAATTTGTTCAAAAATATTTTCACTACATGTCAGCCAACGATCAAAAGGCTGGGCAAACTTAAGCCCACCCAAAAAGGCAAATAATGTCACATAAAACAATAGACTTTCTTCACCTTTTTCAAAAAGTGACCCGAATGATCACCTCTACACTTGAAGTAGAAAAAGTATTGAATCTGATTGTACAAAAGGTGCCGCAGGTTGTGGACGTTGATGCCGCAACCATAAGACTGCTGGACCCGGCAAGGGAAAAACTCTTACTGGTCGCCTCTTCTGGTCTGAGCCGGGAATATCTCAACCGGGGCCCCATAGATGCAGAGCATAATATTACAAAAGCCCTGTCCGGAGTAGCTGTGGCCATTCCTGATGCCCTGTCAGATCCCCATATCCAGTACCCTGAAGCCGTTCGCAAAGAAGGGATAATAAGTATTCTGGTGGCGCCCATTACCATGAAAACTCGGATTGGGGGAATATTGAGACTGCTCTCCAAACACCCGCGGATTTTTGAAAAAAATGAGATTGAATTTGTTGCAGCACTGGCGGAACAATGTGGTATTGCCATTGACAATGCCAGGGCGTATGAGGAGCAAAACCAGCAGATAAAGTATCTCAAGAGTCTGGAAGAAATCGGTAAAGCCATTAATTCAACTTTTCAACTACAAGAAGTCTTAAGGTTCATTGTTGACAAAGTCCCTGAGGTTATGAATTTAAAAGGGTGTACCATAAGGCTTTTTGATCCGGAAAAAGGACATCTGGATCTGGTGGCGGCATCAGGTCTAAGCGAGGCATATCTTGGCCGTGGCAGTATTGATGACGAACTGAGCACCCAGCATGCCATGAAAGGAGAGCCTGTGATCATTCATGATGCAACAATGGATACCAGGGTGGCCTATCAGAATGACGCAAAGAAAGAAGGTGTGGCCAGTATTCTGGCTGTTGCAATAGTTTCAAAAAAAAGAATCATAGGGGTTCTCAGGCTTCTTACATCTGAAAAACGGGAATTTTCAAATGCTCAAATCAATTTCGCCACCGCAATTGCCGAGCAGGGCGGAATCGCCATCCAGAATGCCAAAAACTATGGTAAAATAACAAAACTGATCACAGAACTGGAGCAGCATGAAAATTTTCTCCAAATGGTGATTGACAGTCTTCATGCCCAATTGTTCGTGATCGACATAAACCATCGCATCACTATGGTCAACCACGCCTTTCTTGAAATTCACAATCGTGAGGAAAATGAGATTATCGGAAGGCCGTGCCATGAGGTTGTAACCGCCTGTAATCCTGATGACTGTCCCTTAACGCAGATGGGAAAAGGGGAAAAAATATCCGTCTGCCTGAGACAGACCCGACAGGGTCACAAAAATAGATACTTAGAAGAGATGGCCACACCTGTTTCAGCCTTTGGTAAAACTGGACGAACAGATTTCATCATTATAACCATCAGAGACGTGACCGCACATGTTCAGCTTAAAGAGGAACAAAAAACCAAAGAAAGACTCCAAGGTGTATTGGAGATGGCCGGCGCAGCCGCTCACGAACTGAACACGCCTATATTTTCAGCGCTGGGAACTTCCCAGCTGGTACTTGATGACCTGGAGGATTCCCAGTTGAAAGATGACCTTAAAACCATCATCCGAAATCTGACTGCCGTGTCGGAACTCACCAAAAAGATGACCCGGATTACCAAATATGAGGCCAAGGAATATGTGGGTGATATGAAAATTGTGGATATTCAAAAATCAACCGAAGACCTTGATACTTGAGTTGACATTACACGGGAACATCCGGGCTGATTCCGGGAAGCAGGATGATATCAATCTTTTGCCAGGACTTCTTCCACCTTGTCTTCCAGCTCATCCTTGTCAATGGGTTTCACGCAATATTCACCTGCACCCAGTTTCAAACACTCCCTTGCAGTCTCAATGGTGGGATAGCCTGTCAGCATGATAACTTTAATTGAAGGGGATCTCTTCTTCAATTCCTCCAATACCTCAACGCCGCTCATCTTTTTCAACTTAATATCCAGAATCGCCAGATCGACCGCATTGGATTCTACAAACCGAATCGCATCTTCCTCTTCTGTAAAAGGAAAAACCGTGTGCCCTTTTCTCTCAAGAATCCGTTTCACCAGGTTTGCTGCATCCAGTACATCATCCAATGCCAGAATATTGGCCATTTGATTCCCCCTTTTTCGTTTTTAAACCAGTGGGCAGCACAACAATAAATTGCGTTCCCTTATCTCCTTTTTTACCAGATACCGTTCCTGATATTGGAGGAGAATAAACTTTAATGGTCCCATTATGCTCTTTTATAATGCCAAAGGTAACCGACAACCCGAGCCCGGTTCCCTTGTCCGGTCCCTTTGTGGTATAAAATGGTTCAAATATCTTTCTTATATTATCTTTGGTAATGCCACAACCCGTATCTGATATTGAAATTTTTATCACATCTTTAAGTTTATCAAGCTTTGTTTTTACAAAAATGCTGCCATTTTCTTTGACAGCATCGAATGCATTGTTTAAAAGATTGATAAATACCTGTTTGAGTTTTTCCTTATCCCCTTTCATCATTAAAGACTTGTCATTTAATTCATGATTAACCATAACATGGTTTAAACTGAATGTATGCTCAACCATTCCCAAAACTTCTCTGATCGCATCATTAATATCAAATTCGCTGGTAATGCTTGTACTGGAACGGGAAAATTTTAAGAGATCCGCAACGATTTTTGAACAGATTTTAGTCTGCTTCACAATATTTGCCACATCTTTATGGATCTGCCCGTCCTGTTCAACATCTTCAAGTAAAAGCTGGGCATACCCAAGAATAATACCAAGGGGTGTATTTATCTCGTGAGCAACACCGGCAGCCAGACGCCCGACTGATTCCATTTTCTGAGCATGGGTCAACTGATCCTGTACCGCCTTTAGCTGTGTAATATCCCTGCCGCTGCATACAAGCCCCCTTACTTTATTTTCTGCTTCCAGCACTGGAATTTTTACCACATGCAACCACTTCAAGCCTTTTGGCCCTAGTACCCTATTTTCTTTAACAAGGGGAATTCGGGTTTCAAGAATATTTCTGTCCTCCTGGTTATAATATGCTGCATGGATTTTAGAAAACAGCTCATCATTAGTCTTTCTGACAATCTCTTCTTTGGTTTTATTCAGCATTTCACAAAAAGCTCTGTTGACTGATATATAGCGACCTTCATGATCTTGCAGGGATATGAAATCAGGAATGGCATCTAAAATGGTTTGGAGCAGGGCTTTTTGTTCATTTAAAATACCTTCGGCGGTTTTAAGGTCAGACAGATTCCCTTTTAAAGACAGGGTCATGGCATCAAAACTTTCCGCAAGGCTTTGAATTTCATCTCCTGAACATTTTTTATATACCCGGCATTGCCGGCATGAATCAATTTTCTTAGCATATTCACCCTCCACGCAGGTCGGGCAGAGAGTCCCTGCCAAATACCAGCAACGGTGATGATAATTTTTATACGCCAAACAGGTTTCCTGGCCGCACTGCATGATGTCCCAGCAATTTTCCCCCAGCATTGGCGCTGCTTTAACGTCTAAATTGCCTCGCAATGCCTGTTCAGATGATTCATGCAGTTTTCTGATTCCGTATAAGACCGGTCGAAGCAGCAGGGTCCCGACAATTCCAGCTGAAATCAGGGTTAACAGCAAGGTGATAATGGTGGATATAATTACTTTTTTGCCTGCCCTTTCAGCCCGTGTCCTGAAAAGTCCCAGCCGTATCGTTCCCAATCTGTTATTCTCAACATATACAGGCACAGCATAATCATAAACAACCTGCTTCCCTGTATCCAGCAGTTGCAGGGAACCTTCTTGATTATCTGCTACCGGATTGATCGTCTTAAGCGCCACAGGAAACCCGTTCTTAAAGGTATGGGTGACAGGATTCCCTCCGGTATCCTGTATAAAGGTATAAAAGATGTCATCGTCCAGGCTTACGGTTTCATCCACCAGGATTTTCATTTGTAGTAAATCCATGGTGAGCATAGGCTCAACCACCCTGGTTGCCAGACTTTGGCCGATCAAACGGCCACGGCTTTTTAACTCTTCATTCAAAGCTGTTTTCATGACATTGGATATCCAGAAAAACAAAACAAACCCCTGGATCAGCAGCAATAAAAAAAGCCCCAAAACAATTTTATTGCGAAATCCAAATTTCATGACAAACTGTTTCCCATTAATCATCAAGACTGTCACCCAGTTTTTTTATCAACTGCCGTACAGAATTAAAATCAGAATCAACAGCTCCTGTCACCTTGATAAAATTGGCCCGCATAAGTATCTGCTGATGATCTTCACGGTTCGCATCAAGCTGTTCCAGTGCCATTTTTAACTCTAGGACAATGGTTGAATCAAGATCTTTTCTGGCGGCATAAACCCATCCCGGATAGGATGCTGTCTTGGCCAAAACCCGGATACTGTTGATATCAATTTTACCTGAAACCACATCCAATGCCCCTTCTCTGATGGTTCCAATATCATACTTCCCTGCATAAACAGACAAAATGACTTTCTCCTGTTTCCCTCCAGACCCTGACGCAAAAACGATTTCTTTAAAATCTTTTTTTTGAATGCCGTTGGCGATAAAGTGACCGAGAGGATATAAATATCCCCCGGCAGACGTCGGGTCCACGGCAATCCACTTTTTTTGACGGCAGTCGTCTATGGTTTGAACGGCTTGATTATCAGATCTACAGATGATCTGACCGGAAAAAGTATCCTTGCCCACATTCTCAACAATTCTTGCAAAGGCTTTAGCATGATTCTGATCAGCCATTTTTACATAAATAAAGGGATTGGAAAATGAGATATCGATCTTGCCCTGCCCCACCATTTTCATGTGCACGTCAAATGTATCGGGAAATACCTGTTTAATATTTAAACCGGTCTTTTTTTGAAGATATTCAATCAGGGGGTTATGCCGTGTATAGGATATCGTATGGGAATACTGCGGCAGGTAGGCGTATGTAATAACATCTGTTTCCTCTTTAAGGATGACCTGTTCTCTTTTATCCAGATCCACCTTGATAACCGGATCATCCTCTAAGCATCCGAAAGTAAACAAAAAGATAATAAGAAAACACCATCCAGTTCGCATTGCCATCTCTCCTACCGCACCTTACTTAATGTTTGGTCAGGCGTAAAATAAATTGGATTACATCCAGATTTTAAGTGACCATACCATACTAATACGGTTAAGCGAAAATAATTTCAAGATCAAAAGGCTTTGAAAAGATGGGGGGTGGATCGTATTTTTTTAAATTATAATCTTGACATACTATAATTGTATACAGTATACAATTATTCATGTTTCGCTATGAAAATACAATAAATTCAATGGTTCATAGCTTTCAAAAAAGCAACAACCCCCTTTAAAAGGACTTCGACCATGGCTGAAAAAACCCACGAAAAAGAGTATGAGCGATTAAAGGAACTTCAGCAAAAAGCCTGTATGGGCGGCGGCGAGAAATCAATGGAACGCCATAAATCCCGAGGCAAGCTTACGGCAAGGGAACGGCTGGATCTATTGTTTGATGACAACAGCTTTGTGGAACTTAACGATCTGGCCGAAAGCCAGTGTGTGGATTTTGGGATGGAAAAAAGAAAGGTGCCCGGAGACGGGGTTGTTATCGGCTACGGCACAGTTGACGGCCGGACCATGTTTGCCTATGCCCAGGACGCAACGGTTCTGGGGGGATCTGTGGGCACCATCCACGGCCAGAAAATCTGCCGCATCATGGATGAGGCCCTGAAAGTCAAAGCCCCTCTGATCTGTCTCAACGATTCGGGCGGCGGCCGGTTGCACGAAGGTTTTTTTGCCTCCAAAGGCGTGGCCGGTATGTTTTTCAGGAACACGGCCGCCTCCGGTGTTATCCCGCAGATCTCCTGCATCATGGGACCCTGCGCCGGTGTATCGGTCTACTCCCCTGCCCTGACCGACTTTATCATCATGATCGAAAAACAGAGCCAGATGGTCATCACCGGCCCCAAGGTCATCCATGATGTCACCGGGGAATCGGTCACCCTGGAAGAGCTTGGCGGCACTGATGTCCACAGCAGTGTCACAGGACAGGCCCATTTTGTCACCAAGGATGATAAAGAGAGTATTGAACTGATCCGGTATCTTTTAGGCTTTCTGCCGGCCAATCATGAAGAAGCCCCCCCCACTGTTGAGTGTACGGATGACCCGAACAGAAAAACCGACACCCTGACCGACATTGTACCGGCCCAGTTTAAACGCGCTTACGACATGCATCAGGTGATCACTGAAGTGGTGGACAATAACGAATTTTTAGAGATCCTGCCCAGGTTTGCCCCCAATATCATCACCGGTCTTGCCCGCATGGACGGTGGGACCGTTGGCATCGTCGGCAATCAGCCGTCTATCATGGCCGGGTGTCTTGACTATAATTCCGCTGACAAGGCTGCCCGGTTTATCCGGTTCTGCGACTGCTTTAACATCCCACTGGTCAATCTTGTGGATGTCCCGGGATATTTCCCGGGCGTGGACCAGGAGCGGGCCGGGATTATCCGGCACGGGGCCAAGATGCTTTATGCCTATGCAGAGGCCACGGTCCCTAAAATTACCCTGGCACTGAGAAAAGAGTACGGCGGGGCGGTCATGGCCATGTGCTGCGCCGGTATGGGCGTGGATCTCATGCTGGCATGGCCGGTGGCCCAGCTGGTGGTGCTGGATACGGCCGCTGCCATCAATATTATCTACCGAAAAGAGATCCAGGCCGCAGAAGACCCACAAAGTTTCAGGCAGGAGATGATCGACGCCTACAACTATAAATATTCCAATCCGTTCCATGCTGCATCCAATATGCTGGTGGACCGGATTATAGAACCTGAAGAGACCCGCAGCCAGATCATCAAAGGGCTTGCCATGCTCAAAAACAAAAAACGGCCCGCGCCGTTCAGAAGACACGGGAATATACCATTATAAACAAATCAAATACTTAGACCTGAACAAATATTTAGACCTGAACAAAGGGAGAGATGCACATGGATTTTATGTTAACCAAAGAGCAGAAATATATACAGAAAGCCGCCAGAGAATTTGCCAAAGGGGAGCTGGCACCGGTGGGCCGGGAACTGGATCTTACTGAAACCTATCCCGAAGATATCGTTAAAAAAGCAAGGGAACTTGATCTGATCGGGCTTTTCATCCCGGAAAAATTCGGGGGCCCTGGGCTTGGGTACCTGGAACAGGCCATTGTTTTAGAAGAGTTGTGGAAAGTTGACCCCGGCATCAGCCAGCAGCTTTGCTCCCTGACATTCGGGGCTGAAGAGTTTATTTTATTTGGTACTGATGAACAGGGGAAAAAGTTTCTGGAGCCGATCTTTACCGGGGATGCTGTCATGGGATTTGCCATCACAGAACCCGATGCCGGATCAGACACACTGTCGGCATCTACCCTGGCGGTCAAAGAGGGCAATGAGTGGGTCATCAACGGCTCCAAGGTGATGATCGGAAATGGTACCAAGGGAACATTCATGCTCGTTTTTGCCCTGACCGATCCGGATGCCAAATCCAGTGCAAAACGCCACAGTATCTTTATTGTTGAAACCGACCAAGAAGGATATGCCGCTGAACCCATGCACGGAAAAATGGGGTTGCGTTGCTCTGATACTGCCGCGATTTATCTGAACAACGTGCGCGTTCCCGAAGAAAATCTTCTGGGCAAACGGGGCAACGGTTTTCATCAACTCATGGCCTTTTTTGACAGAAGCCGTGCTTATGTTTCCGCCCATGGTGTCGGACTTGCCCAGGGAGCTTTGGATATGGCTGTCAAACATGTAAAAGGAAGAGAACAATTTGGGAAACCCATTGGCAGTTTCCAGGGTGTTCAGTTTAAAGTGGCTGATATGGCTGTCAAAATTGAGCTTGCCCGAAACATTATGTACAAGGCTGCCTGGCTGCTGGACAACGGCACCCCCGACACCCATGTTACTGCCATGGCAAAGATGTATTCCGCCAGGATTGCGGTTGAAGTCGTGGATGAAGCATTGCAGCTTCACGGCGGATACGGATATTTTGATGATTACGATATTGAACGTTTTTATAGAGCTGCCAAGGTCCTTGAGATCTACGAAGGTGCCAAGGAGATCGAAAAAATGATCATCGGCCGGACCATTATTGGCCGGTAAAAAGAGACCTGTTTTTTTAACAGCAACTCCCATTCCAAGCAGGCCGGAAAGACACTCTTTCCGGCCTGCTTTTTTAATCATGATTGGGTTTAATGCCCGCAGCCTCTGGCCGATGGATATTGATGGACCAGATACCAACAAGGCTTGCGGCGGGGTAATTGATTTTCTTATTCAGGCTTATTTCCGGTTAAAAATCTTCGGGCCTCATCCTGATCTGTAAAAACACGGTATTTAAACGGAAGTAAATTGGCCATGGTGATATAGATATTGATCAAAGATTTATTGACACCACCCGAAACAAGGAATGCACTTTTGTTGGCAAAATCTTTTTCTTTGGGCCTGTAAAGACGCAAAACCCCCACAATTTCCCTGATATCCAGGATATCGATGCCCCCCTGGCTGGCCCCTTTCAGATTCCAGAATGAATGTTTAATCTTAAATTCCGGATGGGTCATCAGCGCTTTCATCGCATGTATGATCCTGTTTTTCTCCAATGGACCGGTAACGATAATTTTAATATATTTTTTATGGGTGTCGTCTAACGGGTAATCCACACCAAAGTTTCCTCAACGCATTCAATAAAATTCATGGTTCAACCTGATACTATAATTCACATTTGCTTTATTTAAATGATTTTTCTGAACTTTTTTTCATACTTTCATTCAAAAATGATTCATCCACCAAAAGTTCCTGTGATAAAAATCCGTACAATGGTCTGCGCAAGTTTTTTGGGATCATCCTTTCATCAGAATCGAAAAACCACCCCGAAAAACATTGGCTTTTTCTGTAAAGAAAACATGTTTTCCCAGGCTGTGGTCCTGTTTTTTTTTCATTAAAAAATTAAATCTTGACTTGGTTTATTGTATACCGTATACGGTGTACTTAGGTGATACTACAATAAACCGTATCTATTCTTTGATGGAGAAGTTTATGAAACCTTTCAGGATTCACAAAACGCTGTATGCCAGACAGGCGACTGCCCTGACTCATCTCCTTCACTGGCCTGCCCTGAACGCTGTCTGACCATTACGCTGTCTGATCTGTACGCGTTGACGTCATTGACCTCTTTTCACCATCCATTTTTTTGTTAAGATTTCTGTTATTGATGTTGAAAAGGACCTCCCATTAATTTCATTTTTAAGGATGCAACAATGAAAGAAGAATTTTTACTTGGCAATGGTGCCATGGCCATCGGACTACTTGAAGCCGGATGCCAGATCATGACCTCATACCCGGGTACCCCCTCTTCGGAGATCCTGCCCGAGGTGGTTCGATTTTCAAAGGCAAATGATCTGAACACTGCGATTGAATGGTCTGTGAATGAAAAAGTGGCATTTGACAATGCGTTTGCCGCAGCTATCTCAGGCAAGCGGGCAGCCTGCTGCATGAAGATGGTGGGCCTGAATGTGGCGGCAGACTCGTTTATGTCGGCAGCCTATATCGGCAATATCGGCGGTCTTGTGATTATCTCCTGTGATGACCCCGGTCCCCACTCTTCCCAGACAGAACAGGACTCCCGCCTCATGGCACGGCTTGGCAAGGTACCGGTACTGGATCCGGGCAGCCCTGAAGAGGCGCGGGAAATGATCAAGAAGGCTTTTGAACTGTCCGAGGAATTTGAAGTCCCTGTCCTGGTCAGGCCGGCCATCCGGGTATGCCATGCCCGTCAGAACATTAAATATGACACCCTTGAAAGCAACCTGACCCCTGCCAATTTCAAAAGAGAACCCACAAGATGGGCATCCACCCCGAAATTTCGTTTTCTGCAGCATAAAGCTTTGAACGAAAAGCATATCAAAATCAGTGAAAAATTTGACACCTTTGCGCCTTTCAATACAAGCACCCAGGACAAAGGGAAATCATATCCTTTCGGCATCGTCACCGGAGGCGTGCCGTCTGCGGTGATCAATGACATGTTTGAGGATTTGAACAGAGACGATATCCCGGTATTGAAACTGGGCGCACCCTATCCTTTTCCTGAAAAGCTGGCAGATACCTTCATGGATGCCTGTGACAAGGTCCTGGTTGTCGAAGAGACCGATACCGTTATCGAATACATGCTTCGGGACAAAAGAAAAACCATGGGGCGCCTGACCGGGCATGTTCCCATGGAAGGCGAACTGGTTCCTGAAAAAATTGAGGGCCTTTTGAATGCCGCGTTAAAAGAGTGTGATCTTGCACCCTTGTCACAAAGCGATTGCGGCGCCGAAGCCATGGGGCTTGTTGGAAGCCTTGAGCTGCCTATGAGACGCCCTACTCTCTGCCCCGGATGTCCGCACCGTGCCTCTTTTTACTCCATTCGAAAAGCCATGCCAAAGGCTATTTTCCCGTCTGACATCGGATGCTATACCCTTGGCAGCAACCTGGGGGTTGTTGATACGGTACTGGACATGGGTGCCGGCATCACCATGGCTTCTGGATTCTACAATGCCTATATCCAGGATGATGTTTCAAAACCGATCGTTGCCACCATGGGAGATTCCACATTCTTCCACTCCGGCACCACGGCATTGATCAATGCAGTTTACAACGATTCAAGATTTGTCCTGGTTATTTTGGACAACCATATTACCGCCATGACCGGGATGCAGCCTGCCATCACCCAGGGTGACCGCGTTGACGGCAGAAAAGGCAATGCCATTGCCCTTGAAACCATCGTTAAAGGATGCGGTGTTGAATACCTTAAAGTCGTTGACCCCTTTGACACCAAGAACATGATTCAGACGGTAAAAGACGCTGCTGAATATGCCGCTGCCCCTGATGGCGGCGTGGCCGTCATTATCTCACGCCACCCCTGTGTGATCGGATTCAAGGATGAAGCTATCCCTGAAAAAATCGAAGTCTGCGTATCTGATGAGTGTGATGACTGCGGATTCTGTCACATGCGTTTTGAATGTCCGGCCATGGTCCGGGATGCGGATAACGAAAAAACCACCATCAACAAAGTATTGTGTGCGGAATGCGGCGTCTGCGTGCAGATCTGTCCGAGAGATGCAGTTGAAAAAGCATAAACCCCTTCTTAATGGAGAAAAAATATGAAGACGATCAATTATGTACTAACAGGCCTGGGCGGACAGGGCATCCTTTTCATGACAAAGGTGCTGGCCACCACGGCATTAAATAAAGGTTACAACATTCTGGGTGCGGAAACCCATGGCATGGCGCAACGCGGCGGCTCTGTCGTGTCCCATCTTCGGGTGGGGGATGCCAGGTCAAGTTTAATCCGGGCCGGGGCGGCTGATTTTCTGTTATCCATGGATGAGTCTGAAGCCTACCGGTATCTGCCCTATCTTAAAAACGGCGGCAAATTGTTTGCCAATGCCAAACCCCATGCCTTTCCGGATAAAAAAGTGGCGGGTTACTTAAATGAAAGCAAGATTGACGCCTTTGCCATGGAAGCCGGGAAAACTGCTATGGATTTAGGATCGCCACGCTCCACGAACCTTGCCATGGTGGCGTTTTATGCCGCCTTTGATACCGGTCCTTTAAGTGCGGACGATTTAAGGGCCACCGTGGATACCATGAGCCCGGGCCCTTTTAAGGAGACAAACTTAAAGATCTTTGATGCCTGTTATGAAACCGGCCGGGAAATGGCCGCCTCATAACAGCTGAAACTTAGGAATCGTACCAAAATAACTTGACCTAAATTGTTTCCAAAACCCCTTAAAAGACGGGGTATTTTAAAAACAAAAGTTCACGTAATTTTGGAGCCGATCCTTAGCTGTTTTAAGGAAAAACAGCTTGACACAGAATAATTGTATACGGTATACAGTATACTATAACTTATGAACATATTTAGTTTTTATATCGATGGAGACCTTATATGAAACATTTAAAAGATCTTACCGTATTATCCCTTGAGCAGGCTACCGTGGCGCCCTACCTTACTTACAGGCTGGCCCAGGACGGCATGAATGTCATTCGTCTTGAGCACCCTGTCTATGGCGACCCCAACCGGTTCATCGGCAATAACGTATTAAACGAAAAACGGATGAACTCCTATTTTCTATGCATCAACTCCGGCAAAAAAGCGTTGACCCTCAACCTTGCCGCCCCTGAAGGCAAAGAGCTTTTCAAAAAACTGCTCCAGGAATTGGACGTTGATATTTTTGTCACCAACCAGCTGCCCAAAAACTATGAAAAGCTGGGCATTGCCTACGAGATCATGAAAGAGATCAAACCGGATATCATCTGGCTGGGACTGACCGGTTTCGGACCTGATTCCAATGAAGGTGCCTATGACCCGATCCTGCAGGCAAGAGCCGGGTTGATGGAGCTGACCGGAGAAGCCGATGGTGATCCCCAGGTTACCGGCATCCCTCTTCCTGATATGGGAACCAGCGAGCATGGATACGGGCTTTTAATGAAAGCATTGTTTAAACGGGCGGTCACAGGCAAAGGCACCCGCATTGACCTGTCCATGTTTGAATCCACGGTTTCATGGCTCACGGTACCCATTGCCCTTTCAAAAAGCTTTGGTGCCCAAATCTCCAGGCGCGGCAACACCCATGAATTTTTCTGTCCGGTATCGGTTTACAAAACCAGTAACGGGTTTGTATATCTGGCTGTGGGCAACGACCGCCAGTGGGAATCCATGGTCTCCCAGGAGATGTTTTCATCCCTTGCCAACGAAAAATACAAGAAAAATGCCGGCCGTATTGCCGATGTGGACAATCTGAATCAAGCCATCAATGCCATTACAATTAAGCACACCTCCGAGGAATTGATCGATCTGTTCACCTCTATCACCGTTCCCATTTCAAAAATCAAAAACGTAAATGAAGTGGTACAAGATTCTCTGGTGGCCAAACGGATCCTGAGCTCCACGGATCCTGTCACCGGCACCAAGGTGACGCTGGCACCACCGCCAAACATGACACCCTTTCTTGAATCACAAGACCGAAAACTCTCCTTTCCACCACGGTTCGGAGAGCAGAACAGCGAAATTTACGGCAAAGTCCTGGGCTATGATGAAGCCACGCTTGCCGAGTATAAAGAGAAAGGGGTTATTTAAAAGTTATCAGTTGGCAGTTGTCAGTTATCAGTTTTGAGCACCTGGCAGCCACTGGGTACCTTATTTGTAGCGATCATCAATCAATTAAAATAAGGATTTATCACTCAGCAATTTGTTTTTGACTGAACACTGACAACTGAATACTGAACACTTAAAAAAAGGAACCGTGTATCCAAAATGAAATTGAAAACCAATTTTAGAGAAAGAAGATCTCTGGGCCAGGATGTATTTGATTATTTGAAAAATGCCATCATCGACCAGACCATTGCCCCGGGTGAGCGGCTGGTTGAAAGCAAAATCGCTGACATGTTGGGAATCAGCCGGACCCCATTGCGTGAAGCATTGCACAAGCTGGAAAGAGAGGACTGGATCGAAAAAATCCCTTCCGGCGGTTACATGGTGGTCACACTGACCAAGGATGATATTGAGCAGACCTTTGGTATCAGAAGCGTTCTGGAAGCATATGCTGCAAACCTTGCCGCGCAAAACCATGTTGAAAAAGACCTGGTGCCCCTTGAAAAAAAGATGAAACAATACCAGGACTGCCTGGGTCAAAATGATCCCACCAAACTCCAGCAGATCAATACGGAGTTCCACGATCTTTTATACGCATTAAGTGGCAGCCCCAAGCTGATAAAGATGATTAACCAGCTTCGGGCGCAGATTTCGAGATTCCGTCAGATTATTTTAAAGCAGGAACAGTTTGCCCACCAGAGTAATGACGACCATATCCGCATGCTGTCACTGATCCGGGCAAGGGATGGAAAAGGGGTGGAGCAACTGGTCCGCCATCACATCATCAAAGGTAAAAATGCTGTTTTAAGCCAGCTTGCCAAAGAGGAAGAGAACAAAATAAGTGCTTAAGGTTGCAGACATAAAATCGGGCAGTCACCTGGCAGGCGCCAGGCTGATCCGGCTTATTGAAGACAATGATCCGGATGCTGTGGAACTGCTGAAATCCCTTTACCCCCATTGCGGCAACGCGTTTATCATCGGTATCACAGGATCCCCGGGTACGGGAAAATCTACACTGATCGACGCCCTGATACAGGAATTTCGCATGCTTGATAAAAAAGTTGCCGTTATTGCCGTGGACCCCACAAGTCCCTATACCGGCGGGGCCATCCTGGGAGACCGCTTAAGAATGCAGCGCCATGCCACTGACAGACATGTCTTTATCCGTTCCATGGCATCCAGGGGACGGGCAGGCGGGCTTTCACGCACCACTAAAGATGCGGTTCTGGTTCTGGATGCCATGGGGTTTGATATTATTATCATTGAGACCGTTGGGGCAGGCCAGGCTGAATTTGATGTTGCCGGGTTTGCCCACAGCATCGGACTTGTCAGCAACCCGTCAAGCGGAGACGGTATCCAGGCGGTGAAAGCAGGTATCCTTGAAACAGGAGACATCTTTATTGTCAACAAGAGCGATCTTGAGGATGCCGACATCTGTTTTAACCAGCTTGAGGCTGTGATGGAGATGAAAAAGAGAGCCAAAAATTCCTGGCAACCGAAAATTTTAAAAACCATCGCCAGGGATGGAACCGGGGTGGAAAAGCTGGCCTTAACTTTTTTAGCCCACCTGGAGTTCATGAAAAAGAGCACTCTTTTTGAACAAAAGCAAAAAGAGCTTGCACAGCAATACTTTTACGCTCTTTTAAAGGACCTTGCGTTAGAAAAAATCGATGGGTTTTTAAATGAATCAAATCAGATAAAAACAGCATTAAAGGATATCGAGCAACATAAAACAGATCCGATTTCTGCGGCCAAAAAAATGATCGATACAGCATTGTTGTTTAGGAAATCCTCTAACTGCTGAAAAATAATGGGACATAAGACAAAGGACAACCACCATGGAAACAAAAAACAAAATTCGCGTACTCATCGCCAAACCCGGTCTGGACGGGCATGACAAAGGCGCCAAAATTGTCTGCCTGGCCTTAAGGGATGCAGGATTCGAAGTCATTTATTCAGGGCTTCACCAGAGCCTTGACCAGATTATTAACACCGCCACCCAGGAGGCTGTGGATGTGATCGGGTTGAGCATTATGTCCGGTGCCCATCTTCCGATATCCGAAAAGCTGATGGCCATGATGAAGGAAAACGGCCTTGGCGACATTAAACTTACTGTGGGCGGTGTTATTCCCAACCGGGATATACCAACGCTTGAAAGCCTGGGTGTGGCAGCGGTATTCCCCGGCGGCACATCATTTGATGAGATTACCACCGGCATGAACCAGCTGTTTGAATAACGGCCATGGGCCGTCTTAAAATTCATCAGCACGGCGCACAGCAAATGGGTAATATGGCCGCAAGAATTTGCATAAAGTCTTAAAAAAGAGAGGACAAACAATGGGTGTTGCAAAATATATAAAGGATGAACGCGGGGCAGTAAAAGAGGTAACCTATCAGTCCGGTATTAAGGTCAAACCGGTTTACGGACCTGAAGATCTTGAAAAAGCGGGATTTGAATATGAAAAGGATCTGGGTGCTCCGGGTGAATATCCCTTTACCCGAAGCCTTCATCCCCAAAGTTATCGCAGCCGTGCCTGGACCACCCGGCAGTACACGGGTTTCGGCACCCCTGAAGAGACCAATGAGCGCTTCAAGTTAATGATTAAAAACGGCCAGAACGGTCTGAACGTGGCCTTTGATCTTCCCACCCAGATGGGGTATGACTCCGATCATCCCCTTGCCCAGGGCGAGGTCGGCCGTGTGGGTATGGCCATTGATTCTCTCAAGGACTTTGAAACAGCCTTTGCAGGCATTCCCCTGGACCGTATCGGCTCCGGGTTAACCATCAACGGTGTGGCCACCATCATGATGGCCATGTACCAGGCAGTGGCTGAAAAGTTCGGGTATTCCAAAGATAAAATCTCCACCACTCCCCAGAATGATATTTTAAAGGAGATGATTGGCCGCGGGGCATGGATCTTCCCGGTTGAACACGGGGTCCGCCTTGTGGGCGACTCAATTGAATATGCGGTCAAAGAGCTGCCGCGCTCCAACCCGGTCAGTATCTGCGGCTACCATATAAGAGAATCCGGTGCCACTCCGGCCCAGGAAATCGCCTATGCCTTCGCCATTGCCAAAGCCTACATTGACAATGTCATGGAACGGGACATCGATCCTTCTGATTTTGTAGGGCGGTTCTCTTTTAACCTGAATGTATACGGCAACCTGTGGGAGCAGATTGCCAAATTCAGGGCCGCCAGAAAACTTTGGGCCAAGATGCTAAAACAGGACTATGGCGTCACGGACAAGAAAAAACTGTTTTTGCGCGGCCTTTTCGGCGGCGGCGGCTCCGGGTTGACCAAGGAACAGCCGGAGAACAATATCATGAGAGGCGCCTATTATGCGCTTGGCGCGGCCCTGTCCGGTGCCCAGACTACTGCCTTGTGCTCCTTTGACGAAGCCTATACCATTCCGACACCGAGATCTGCGCTCCTGTCTTTGCGCACCCTTGAAATGCTCATGGACGAAGTGGGTCTGAGAGACACGGTGGATCCTCTGGCCGGTTCCTATTTCATTGAAACCCTGACCCTTGAGATGGAAGAGAAAATCATCGAGGAGATGAAGGAGGTCGAAAAATGGGGCGGCATGGTCAAAAGTATTTCCAATGGATTTGTCCAGAGAAAAGTCTCGCGCCAGGCCTATGAGTTTGAAAAAGGCATGCAGTCAGGTGAATATAAAAAAGTCGGGGTCAATCCCGACGGAGCAGCCGACGACGACACTCAGAAAACAGATGTGGAACTGCATGAATATAATGAGGACTGGGCCACAAAATCCAAAGCCAATTTAGAGGAACTGCGGCGCACCCGAGATGACAAAGCGGTAAAGGAGAGTCTCAAAGCCCTTGAAAAAGCAGCCAAAGGAAACGACAACGTGATGCCGCACCTTGTTAAATGCTGCCACGCATACGCCACCGTCGGCGAGATGGCAGGTGTTTTCAGGGATGTCTTCGGGGAATGGAAAGAGCCTGAGTTTTATTAAAATAAGTTATCAGTTGCCAGTTATCAGTCATCGGCAAAAGAATTGATTTTTTGAGTTCTTGAAATTTTAAAACATGGGAGAAATCATAAGGTTTATACAAAAAGGAATTTATCTCTATCCAAAAGGACAGACAGGGTACGAATAAAAGCTACCACCGATTCGACCCCGGCAAACTGCAAACTGACAACTGAGGACTGACAACTTTTAATAAGGAGATAACCATTGAGCAATGTAACATATAGATTAGGCTGTGACATCGGCGGCACCTTTACAGACTTTGTCCTGGTCAACAATACCACGGGTCAGTTTTACACCAACAAATGCCTGACCACCCCCTCCGACCCTTCAGATGCCATTGAACAGGGTGTCCGGGAACTGGCGCAGCAACTGCCCGGGTTCCTGGACAATGTTGAAGAGATCATCCACGGGACCACCCTGGTCATCAATGCCATCATCGAAAGAAAAGGAGCCAGGACCGGTCTGATTACCACAAAAGGATTCAGGGACATCCTGGAGCTGGGAAGGGAAAAACGGTATGATGCCTATGATATTTTCAGCGAATACCCCGAACCCATCGTGCCGAGATATGACCGGGCCGAGGTTGATGAGCGTTTGCGATACGACGGTAAAATTCTAAAGGATGTGAATGAAAATGAAGTGACTGCCGTTCTTGAAAAGTTCAAAAAAGACGGCATTGAATCCATAGCCGTCTGCCTGATCAACTCCTATGAAAACCCGGTTCATGAGAAAAAGATTAAACAGATCATTGAAAAAGAGGCTTCAGATCTGTTTTTATCCACCTCCTTTGAAGTGCTGCCGGAAATCAAAGAGTACGAACGCACCTGCACCACAGCGGTCAACGCCTATGTAAAGCCCATTACCTTCTGGTATCTGAACAAACTGGTGGACCGTCTTGGCACCATCGGCTTTGACGGCAAGCTTTTTATCATGCTCTCTTCAGGCGGGATCACCTCTGTTGACACTGCCAAGGATTTTCCTGTCAGGATTATTGAATCCGGTCCCACAGCCGCGGTAATCGCGTCCCAGCATTACGGCCAGATGTTCAATATCAAGGATATGTTCTGCTTTGATATGGGCGGGACCACCGCCAAATCATGCCTGATCCAGGACGGCCATGCCGGCCTTGTCTCCACCTTTGAAGTGGGCCGGGTTCAGCGGTTTAAAAAAGGATCGGGCCTTCCCATCCAGGTACCGGTGGTGGACCTGATGGAGATCGGTGCCGGGGGCGGCTCCATCGCCAAAATAAGCAGCCTGGGTCTTTTACAGGTGGGTCCTGAAAGCGCCGGGGCAGATCCCGGTCCGGCCTGCTATAAGCAGGGCGGTGACAACCCCACAGTAACGGATGCAGACCTTGTTTTAGGATACCTGGATCCTGATTTCTTTTTAGGCGGCACCATGGCACTGGATATTGAACTTTCCAAAAAAGCCATTGAAGATAAAATTGCCGCACCTTTGGGCACCACCATGGTGGAGGCAGCTTTCGGCATCCATGACCTGATCAACGAAACCATGGCATCGGCTGCCAAGACCCATATTGTCGAAAAAGGGGGAAACCCCAACATGGTAACCGTGTCCGCTTTTGGCGGTGCAGGCCCTGTGCATACATACGGTCTTGCCAAAAAAATCGGTGCCCCCAAAATTCTGGTCCCGCCGCTGGCAGGCGTGGGATCTGCCCTGGGATTTTTCACGGCCCCTGTGGCATTTGACATGTCCAGAAGTCACCGGGCAAGGATTGAAGATGCCGACTTCAAAGAGATTGAAGCACTGTTCAATGAGCTTGAAACCGAAAGCGCCAAAGTTCTTGAAGGTGATAAGGCAGGAGATAAGATACACTTTGTCAGGACACTTTTAATGAGATTTGTGGGCCAGGGTGCGGAAATAGACCTGGCTCTTGATGAGGGTGATTTTTCAAGATTCACCAAAGACGATATTAAAAAGATGTTCCACAACGAATATACCCGCCTGTATGGCAGAACATCAGAAGGCTCGCCCATTGAATTTGTTACATTTAAAGTTCGGGCAAGCCTGCCCAAAAAACCCTTTTCCATCTCAAAGCTGACCTGTGACGCCCGCGATATTCAATCCTGCATCAAGGGAGAGCGACAGGCCTTTTCCGTTATTAAAAAGGATTATATCCCCTTTACAGTATATGACAGGTCCAAGCTGTTTGCAGATGCAAGGTTTTCAGGGCCTGCCATTATAGAGGAGCGCGAATCCACCATCGTGATAGGCGAGGATGCAACCGCCCGGGTGGATGAGTACGGGTTTATCTGGATCGACATTGATAAATCTTTTGAATCAGCCCCAACGACAAAATCATATGGGGAGGAAAAATAATGAACACAACCTCACAAAAATTCGACCCGATCACGCTTGAGATTTTATGGAAACGCCTGGTTTCCATCGTGGACGAGGCAGATGCATCCGTTATCAGGACCGCCTTTTCCTCGCTTTTGCGCGATGCCCATGACTACACCTGCATGTTCACCGACAGCCGGGGGCAGGAACTTGTCCAGGGGACATTCTGCACACCGGGACAGGCCGGGGCCATGGCACTGGGCGTTAAAAAAATTGTTCAATCCATCCCCATTGAAGACTACAACGAAGGGGATGTCTTTATTGTCAACGATCCCTGGCTTTTGGCAGGACATTTAAATGACGTCTGCGTATTGAGCCCTATCTTTTTCAAGACAAAAGTTGTGGCCTTCACGGCATGTGTATTCCACCACACCGATATCGGCGGCAGGACAGCATCCGACAACCGGGATGTCTATGAAGACGGTCTTTATATACCGTTGACAAAGTTGTATGACGCCGGAAAATTCAATAAAGATCTTATCAACATGATCCGCTGGAATGTGAGAACTGCAGACGAATTTGAAGGAGATATCCGATCACAGGTGGCGGCCAACCATATCTGTGCCCAGAAAATCATCGAAATGATGACGGACGAGGGCCTTGACACCCTGGATGACCTGGCTGACGAGATTATTGACAGGACGGAAATCAGCATGCGGGCGGCCATTGAAAAAATCACCGACGGCACCTACGCGCATGAAGGTATTATTGAAGGCGCGGGAAGCAAACCCGATATTCCCATCAAACTGACCGTCAAAGTTGAGGGCTCAAATATCCACGTGGATTTTGACGGCACATCCAAACAGGTCCCCTGGGGGGTAAATGTGGTTTACAACTTCACCTATGCCTATGTGTTCATGGCCATCAAATCCGCATTTGACCCGGAGATCCCCATTAATGAAGGCGCCATCCGCCCCATTACCATGTCAGCCCCCAAAGGCACCATAGTCAACTGCAAATTCCCGGCTGCCGTGGCTGCCAGGATGGTGGTGGGACACTTTATGACCGAGATGGTGTTCAATGCCCTGGCCAAGGCCGCACCGGACAATATCATCGCCGGTTCCGGCGGCACACCGGCCCAGACCAATATTTTCCACGGGTCCCGGGCCAACGGCACCCCATGGCACACCATGATCATCCGCGGCGGCGGCATGGGCGCATCATCCCGGTTTGACGGCCATCACTGTGCCATCTTCCCGGCCAATGGTGCCAACACGCCCGTTGAAATTTTAGAGAGCGACACCACCATGATTGTCCAGGAAAGAGGGCTGGTCATGGATTCCGGCGGCCCCGGCAGGCAGCGCGGCGGCATTGGCCGGAAAATGATTATCAGATCCCTTGAAGACGGGGATAACACACCCGGCACCATTTCCATTGCTGTTCAGGCGGGACGCTATATTTATCCGCCCGAAGGTATGTTCAGCGGAAAAGACGGCTCTTTAGCCCAATACCTGAAAAACAGTGAAAATGCAGATCCCAGCACCATGACCTTTTGTGAGCCGGGAGATACCATTTCATTCATCAGTGCCGGCGGCGGCGGTTATGGCGATCCTTTTAAAAGGGATCCCGATGCTGTAAGGCGTGACGTGCAATACGGTTATGTCAGTATTGAAAAAGCGAAACAAGATTATGGCGTTATCATAGACCCGGATTCTCTCAAAGTTGACCTGGACGCTACGGTGAACCTGCGTAAAAACAAATAGGAGAGGCAAATATTTATATGCCCACATCCCCTTTCACACATTTTTTTGGGAGTAGAAAATGAAACCAACCTTTATGCCCGATTTTGCGGATACCGGGCAGCTGTTTGATCACCAGTTGCAAGGATTAAAATGGACGGTAAACCACGCCTTTAACGGTTCACCGTTTTACCAGAAACAATTTGAAAAAGCCGGCGTCCGTCCCGGGGACATTACCAGCCTTGATGACATATTAACATTGCCTTTTACCACGGGAAATGATTTAAAAGAGGGGTACCCTTTCCCCCTGCTGTCTGTCCCCCAAAAAGATGTGGTTCGTATCCATGCGTCATCGGGCACCACTGGAAAAAGAAAAGTGCTCTCCTACACCCAGAACGATCTTGATACCTGGTTTGATATGTTTGCCAGGTGCTATGAAATGGCCGGCCTCACAAAAGAGGACAGGGTCCAGATTGCCGTAGGCTACGGCGTATGGACGGCAGGTATGGGATTTCAGCTGGGGTGTGAACGTCTCGGCGCCATGGCCCTGCCCATCGGGCCCGGGAATATTGACATGCAGTGCCAGTTTTTAGAAGACATGCAGACCACGGTTCTTTGCTGTACCGCCTCCATGGCCCTTTTGATGGCTGAAGAGGTCAATAAACGAGGGATTAAAGACAATATAAATCTAAAAAAAATCATCATGGGGTCAGAGCGCTGCTCTTCTGCCATGCGGGCCAAAATAATAGAGCTGCTGGGGCTTGAAGACATGTTTGATATCACCGGCATGACGGAATTATACGGTCCGGGAGCCGGTCTTGACTGTTCCAAACACGAGGGTATTCACTACTGGGCAGACAAATATATTTTAGAAATTTTAAATCCGGACACCCTGTTGCCTGTTAAAGACGGTGAAGTCGGCGAAATGGTGGTCACCACGCTCTGCAAGGAAGCCACCCCCCTGATCCGCTACCGGACCCGGGATCTGACGAGAAAAATCACACGCCCCTGTTCATGCGGCAATATTCTGTTCATGCATGACAGGATCATGGGCCGGTCAGATGATATGATCATCTTAAGAGGGGTCAATATCTATCCCGGCCAGATTGACGAGGTCTTGTCATCCATCCCCGAGGTGGGCAGCGAATACCAGTTGCATCTTGAACGAAAAGATGACGGCAAAGACTATATGACCATCCAGGCAGAAGCCGGCCAGGATGCCAATTTAGATAACAGAAAAGAAATTCAAGATAAAATAAAGAAAACCGTACAGTCAAAGATCATGGTTTCCTGCAATGTTGACATTGGCGCCTATGGCAGTTTGCCAAGGTTTGCAGGCAAAGCCCAGCGCATCTTTGACAACCGGTTTTAAAGAAAGGATCCTTTTATGAAACCATTTACTTTTCTTTCTCCCACCACTGCTGAACAGGCCATTGAACTTTATGGCAGACACAGTGAGACCGCCAAGTTCATGGCCGGGGGAACCGATGTTATTGTCAAGGTTAAAGAGGGATGGATGGAGCCCGATTACCTGATCTCTTTGAACAAAGTTGAGGACATGGGAGAGCTTTATAAAAATGAAGCCACCAAGGAATTGTCCATCGGGGCCACAGTGACCCATGCCACCCTGGAAAAATCGCTGATGATTCAAAATGAATACCCCATTATCTATGATGCGGTATCCAATATCGGATCTTTGCAGGTCAGAAACGTCGGGACCATCGGCGGCAACCTGATCAACGCCGTTCCGTCTGCTGACGGAGCTATTCCGTTGATTGCCCTGGACGGCGTGGCCCTGCTCCACGGTCCGGATGGAGAACGCTCCGTTGAGGTGAAGGATCTTTTTATCGAGCCCTACAAAACCATCCTGAAAAAAGGCGAGATTCTAAAGAAAATCACCATCCCGCCCCAGGAGGCCAACACCGGCTCCGCCTATATTAAGTTTGGACGAAGGGCGGCCATGGAACTGCCATTGATCGGTATCGGGGTGTTACTGACCCTGGAGGATGATGGGCAGACCTGTAAAAAGGCACGGATTGTTCTAGGCGTTGCCGCCCCCACCCCCATGCGGGCCTTTGATGCTGAAAAACTATTGACCGGCAAAAAGATCACCGAGGATCTGCTGTCAAAGGCCGGGCAGATCGCGGCGGATGAATCCAAAGTCAGGGACTCAGTCCGGGGTAAAGCCTGGCATAGAAAAGAGATGGTAAGGGTTCAGGTACGCAGAATGGGCCTTAAATGCCTCGATATTATTAAAAACAACCGTTAGGAGAGATAACACCCATGACGACACAAATATCTTTTTCATTAAATGGTGATGAGATCTCTTATGAGGTCAAAGACCACTGGACCCTTCTACATCTGTTAAGAGAAGAGATGGGTTTGATCGGTACTAAAGAGGGCTGCGGCAACGGAGAATGCGGTGCCTGCACGGTGATCGTGGACAAACTTGCTGTAAACTCCTGCCTTTACCTGGCAGTTGAAGCCAACGGCAAAATCATTGAAACCATTGAGGGGCTTGCTTCCAGGCAGGGCAACCTGCATCCCATCCAGCAGTCCTTTGTGGACAACGGTGGAATCCAGTGCGGATTCTGTTCACCGGGAATGATCATGTCTTCCAAAGCACTTCTGGATGAAAACCCGGATGCCGACCGTGACGAAATTCAACATGCCCTGGCAGGAAATATCTGCCGCTGCACCGGCTACGTCCAGATCCTGGATTCGGTTGAAGCAGCCAAAGGCCAACTGAAAACGGGAGGTGAATAATGACTGATTTCAGCGTTGTAGGAAAACCCATACCCAAACTGGATGCTGCCCAGAAAGCCATGGGCCGGGCCGAATATATTCAGGATATCAAACTGCCGGGCATGCTTTTCGGTAAAATTTTGTACAGTAAATATGCCCATGCCAAGATTGTAAAAATTGATACTTCCAGGGCCAAAGCGCTTGCAGGCGTTCATGTGGTGCTGACCGGTGATGATGTACCGGACAGGATGCGCATGGGGTTCATGAAAGACAACCCGCCCCTGAAAAAAGGGAAAGTCTGTTCATTCAGGGATGAAGTCGCAGCTGTGGCTGCCATCTCGCCTGAAATAGCCAAAAAAGCTCTCGACCTCATTGAGATCGAATACGAGGAACTGCCGGGAATCTTTGATCCGGAAAAGGCCATGGAAAAGGATTCCCCTCTGGTCCATGAAAAAGCCAAATCCAATGTGCTGCGACTTCCCTGGAAGCTGCATTACGGGGATGTGGAAGAGGCGGAGAAAAACAGTGCCCATGTGGTGGAAGAAAAATTCACCACCCAGTGGGTCACCCACTGCTGTCTGGGAACCAGCGGCGCCATAGCGCTTTTTGATTCCAATGACAATCTGACCATCCACACCAACACCCAGATCCCGTCCCTGGCACAAAAGGATTTTTTGGAGTCCTTGAAAGCCATGGGCCTGAAAAACAAGCGGGTCCGGGTTATCAAACCTATTATCGGCGGTGGTTTCGGCAGTAAACTGGACACCTATGCCTACGAACATGTTGCTATTTTACTGGCATATGCCTGCCGCAAACCGGTTAAGATCATGTTTGACCGTGTGGAAGAATTTAAGGCCACCTCCACGCGCCAGCCCACGGTAACTTATATAAAACAGGGGTGTGATGAAAACGGCAAGCTGACCTTCAGGGATATCAGAATGGTTCTGGACAACGGTGCCTATACCTCATGGGGCGCCACCACGCCCTCTGTCATGATGATGCCCATCACCTCCCATTACCGGGTGGAAAATGTCAGGTTCAACGCCAAGTGTGTTTACACCAACAATACATATTCCCAGGCCATGAGAGGCTATGGAAGCCCCCAGGCAACATTTGCCATAGAATCCACCCTGGACATGCTGGCTGAAAAGGCGGGCATCGGCCGGGTTGAAATAAGAAGGCTCAATAAAAACAACCCCAATGAAGTCACTCCCCAGGGATTTAAAGTCACAAGCTGCGGTCTGGCCGAATGTATTGATGAAGTGGTAAAAGAGCTTGACATCGACGGGCCCAAAGAGAAAGGCGTTGGAATGGGAATCGCCTCTTTAATCCATGTGGGCGGCGGGGCCAGGATCTATAAATCCGACGGCTGCGGTGCTATCCTGAAGATGGATGACTACGGCAAAGTGGACATCTTCACCGGCGGAACAGACATGGGCCAGGGCCTGGACAATATCACGGCCCAGATTGTGGCCGAAGAACTGGGACTTGATGTTGAAGACATCAACGTGGTCCATTCCGATACTGATATCTGTCCGTGGGATGTTGGCGCCCATGCCAGCCGATCCACATTTGTGGCGGGAAATGCGGCCCTGGGTGCTGCCAAGAAGGTAAAGGGCACTATTCTTGATTTTGCATCAAAGCTGATGGATGTCCCCCCTGAAGATCTTGTCATGAAAGACCGGATGGTTTTTGTTCCCGAAACCATTGGCAAAGGGGATGACGAGAAATGTATACCTGTTGATAAATTATTGCGAAAAGCCCATTTTTCACCCGGCGGCACAATGCTGATGGCTGACTATTTTTATGATCCTGCCAATGAGAATATGGGCAAGGATTTCAAATGCAACATGTCTGTTACCTATGCATTCGGCACCCATGGCGTGAAGGTCAAAGTGGACGAGGAGACAGGCAAGGTTGAGATCCTGGATTATGTGGCAGCCCATGATGTGGGCAAAGCCATCAATCCCCTGCTTTTAGAAGGCCAGGTCTACGGCGGCGTGGTCATGGGACTGGGGTATGCATTGACCGAGGAGGTCCTTGTCAAGGACGGCCAGAACATGAACGCCAACTTCCGCGATTACAAATTGTTTACAGCCAAAGATGCCATAAAAATCAAGGCACCGATCATTGAGACAGATGACAAATATGGTCCTTTTGGTGCCAAGGGAATCGGTGAGCCCGGCTGCGTGCCCACCGCTCCCGCCGTTGCCAATGCTATTTATGATGCCGTGGGGGTTCGTATCAAAGATCTGCCCATTACACCTGAAAAGGTTTTGGCAGCCATTAAAGAGAAAAAAAGGGGCGAATAAGGATCGGCTCTAAAATTACTTGAGCTTTTGTTTTCAAAACACCCGTAAGCAGTGAGTCTTTTAAGGGGTTTGGGAAACAATTTAGATCAAGTAATTTTGGTACGATTCCTAAGCCGTTAGGTATTAGGTGTTAGCAGTTAAGTTTTTAAGCTGACTGCTGACACCCAACAGCCCAAGTACAAAGGAGATAGTTTTGAGATTACCGAGGTTTGAATATTTAGGACCCCAGACACTTGAAGAGACGCTGGATCTTCTGGCGGAACACGGGGATGATGCAAAAATCCTGGCCGGCGGCACCGATCTTCTGGTCAGGATGAAAAAGGGACTTTTAGCACCCAAAGTGCTGATCAGTCTTACGGCCTTGAACAATTTATCTTATATACAAAAAAAAGACGACGCTATCTGCCTTGGTGCCGCAACAACGCTTGCCGACATCATTGCATCCGACCTGATATTAGATCATGCCGCAGCACTTGCAACCGCCTGTGATAAGGTCGGCGCGGTCTCCTGCCAGCATCACAGGGGAACCATCGGCGGCAATATCCTGCAGAACAACAGGTGCCATCATTACAACCAGTCTGCCTTTCACCGCTCCGGGCGCCAGGCCTGTCACAAAGACGGCGGAAAAATCTGTTACGCCAGGGATGAGGCAGACCGATGCTACTCCACCTGCCAGTCTGACGGGGCAACAGCCCTTATGGCCCTTGATGCCAAACTGGTGCTGGTCAGCAAAGACGGGGAACGGACCGTGGATCTGACCGATTTCTACACCACCGACGGTATTGTCCCGTTTGCCATGGAATCAAATGAGCTGCTTAAAGAGATCATCATTCCACTATCCGGCAGCACCAGTGCTTACCATCGCCTGGCCTACCGGTCCGCCCTTGACTACCCTATTGTCTGCGCCGGCGTATCCCTTGTCTGCAAAGGCAAAAAGATCGATGACGCCAGAATCGTCGTCGGCGCCATGGGCAGATCACCGCTGTTTTTTGCCAAGGCCTCATCATCCCTGATCCAGGCGGATTTAACGGACACAAACACCTTCATGGCAGCTGCCAGACAGGCAAAGGAGAGTGCGGAAGCATTTGCAGTGCACAATGTGGGATCAACCCTTGAGTACCGGTGCGCCATGGTTGAAGAAGTAGTGCTCAGGGCAATAACGGAAG
>CAZLTD010000013.1:0-13093 GCA_964562385.1 uncultured Desulfobacula sp. | reverse complement strand
GCTAACAGCTCATAGCTATAACACGGAGTATTATAAAAATGGAAAAAATCGAAATTACCCTGGATATAAATGGAAAGCCGCAGACGGTTCTTGTGGCCCCGAATGACACCCTGCTTGAGGTCCTTCGTGACAGCCTGGATCTGACAGGCTCCAAGGAGAGCTGCGGTGAGGGGGCCTGCGGTTCCTGCACGGTTCATTTGGACGGCAAACCTGTTCGATCCTGCCTTACCCTTGCCCTGGAAGCCCAGGGCTGCGAGATCAAAACCGTTGAGGGGCTGGCTGACGGCGATCAGCTTTCCGATCTTCAGGAATCATTTATAAATCACGGGGCGGTCCAATGCGGATTCTGCACCCCGGGAATGCTCATGTCCGCCGATGCCCTGCTGGCCCAAAATCCTCATCCTGACAAAGATGAGGTCAAAAAAGGGCTGGCCGGCAACATCTGCCGGTGCACAGGATATGCTAAAATAGTGGATGCTGTGGCCCATACCGGCCAGCCACACGAAAAATGCCCGGATTGCGGTCCGCATTGTCACACCGAAGATAAAGGGGGAAACTAAGATGACGGATCATACCCTTATCGGAAAAAGAATGCCCAGGGTCGATTCCAGGACCAAGGTCATGGGAAAGGCAAAATTCACCGCCGACCTGAAGCTGCCCGGCATGCTGGTGGGCAAGGTCAAGAGAAGTCCCCTGGCCCATGCAAAAATTTTAAGCATTGACACATCAAAGGCCGAGGCCCTTGCCGGTGTCAAAGCAGTGGTTACCGGAAAAGATACCGAAGGTGTTAAATGGGGCGTATTTGCCTATACCCGGGACCAGCAGTTTATCCAGACTAAAAAAGTGCGCTATATCGGTGACGAAGTGGCTGGTGTGGCTGCCATTGATGAAGAGACCGCTTTAAAAGCCCTGGACCTGATCGAGGTTGAATATGAAGAACTGCCGGCTGTTTTTGAGCCCATGGAAGCCATGGCCTCTGAAACTGAACTGATACATGAGGATTTTGCTAACAACGTGAATGTTCATGTTAATATTGATACGGGCAAGGTGGATGAAAATTTTGAGAAGGCCCATTATATAAGAGAAGATACCTATGTGGCCTCTGAAGAGTCCTATTTCCAGGCAGAGCCCTATGCCATTGTAGCACGGTTTGATCATGAAGAGTGCCTTGAAATATGGTGTCCCAACGGCGGGCCCCACATGAAGTCTAAACCTTTGTCCAATGCCTTTAAAATCCCTCTGCACAAGGTCAAGGTTCGAAAAATTGCCATTGGCGGGGCCTTTGGCGGACGAAGTGAAATATGCCCGGTGGATTATATCTGTGCCCTTCTGGCCAAAAAAACCAATCGTCCAGTGAAGATTGCCTTCACCCGGGAAGAAAATACCATTGCCACCCGCCAGGGCCATTCCATGATCACGACCCATAAAACAGGTGTGGATAAAGAAGGACGGGTACTGGCAAGAGAAACCACCTGCTACATGGATGGCGGGGCTTACTCTTCCACCGGTCCCATTGCCACCAGTGTCCCGTTTCTTTCCATGGAACAGGCCTATCGCATTGGCGCTGTCAGGTACAACGGGTACCGGGTTTACACCAACAAACCGATCCGGGGGATGATTCGGACGCATGGTCGTTGCTTTGCCGCAGGGCTTGACACACAATTGGATATGATTGCCGAACATTTAGGAATTGATCCTGTGGAGATGCGCCTTAAAAACTCCCGGCAGCCGGGTGAATACACCAGTACAAAATCTCTGGTCTCCTCCTGCGCCATGGATGAAACCATCCATAAAGCCACTGAAAAATCCGGGTGGAAGGAAAAATTCGGAAAGCTGCCGGCTTTTCACGGCATCGGCATCGGTACCAACTCGGTGCAGACAGGATTCCCCATGGGGATTCGCGGCGGCTCCCAGAGTTTTATCAAATTTAATGAAGACGGTGAGGCAACCGTCATGTCCGGGGTTGTGGACAACGGCCAGGGCAATGACAACATGCTGGTTCAGATTGCGGCCGAAGTGCTGGGTCTTCTGCCTGAAGACATCCACCTGGTGTCGGCAGACACGGAAACCACATCATCTGATCCGGGGTCTTATTCCCAGGTATCCACCTTTGTAGGCGGCCAGGCTGTCATGAATGCCGCTAAAAACTGCCGCAAAAAACTGTTCGATGTGGCCGCCAAAATCCTGAAAGTTGAGCCCGACACCCTGGCGGCTGAAAACCGGATGATCTTTGTCAAAGATGATCCTGAAAAAAGTGTATCCATCAAAAAAGTGGTCCGAATCAGCCTGTTGAATTTCAACAGTGTCAATGCCGAAGGCGGATACTGGCCCAAAGTCGACATGCGGCGTGAATGGGTGAAAAACCCCTACGGCCAGATGTGCGAAGCCTTCTCTTTTGGTACCACCATTATCGAGGTCAAGGTTGACCCTGAAACAGGCCAGGTCACCGTGCTCAATGCCACGGCCTGCCAGGATGTGGGCAAGGCCCTAAACCCCCTGGTCCTTGAAGGCCAGTTCGAAGGCTCCATTGCCATGGGCGGCCAGGGCGGCATGCTCACAGAATATCACGAATGGAAGGAAGGCCGATGCCTGAATTCCACCATGCTCGATTACAAGGTGCCGCTTGCCTGCGACATGCCGGATATCAGCAACATTATTGTGGAATCCATTGAGCCCAAAGGGCCGTTCGGTGCCAAGGAAGCCGGGATGTCCATTGCCATGTCCGCGGCCCAGGCCTATGCCGGTGCCGTCAGCAATGCCATCGGGGTCTATATGGATTCCTATCCCCTGACACCGGATAAAATTTTAGCGGCCATAAAGGAAAAACAGGCAGCAGAAAAAACTGCAAAGGCCAGGGAGAATTAGCGGTTAGGTGTCAGGTATCAGGTATTAGCGGTCAGTTAATGGCAAACAGCTATCGGTTGGGACCAACCTGATAAGAGTTATATAATTATAAAGCTGTAAAGAAGGATAATGAAAAAAAAGATTAAGGTTGAAGATGCCATAGGTATGGTGCTGGCCCACGATATGACCCGAATTAGCCGAGGAGAATTCAAAGGGGTGGCATTCAAAAAAGGGCATGTGGTAAAAGAAGGCGACATCCCTGAATTGCTGAAAATCGGCAAGCAGACGCTTTATGTGCTGGACCTGGACGAGACCCAGCTGCATGAAGATGATGCAGCCAAAAGAATTGCCGCTGCCATCTCCCACCCGGACCTGGATTTTACCGACCCCAAAGAAGGAAAAATCAATATTGTGACCAAAACCCCGGGGTTGCTCAAGATCGATGTAGACGCACTTTTTCAAATCAATAAGATGGACAAAATTATTGTGGCCACATTAAAGAACAATTTCCCTTGTAAAAAAGGAGAGATCATTGCAGGGACCCGGATCATCCCGTTGACCATTGAGACAGAGCGCATTGAAATCCTGGAGAAAACGGCCGCACCCCTTCATCCGATTTTAAGCGTCAAACCGTTTCAACGCCTGAAAGTGGGGGCCGTGGTCACAGGCTCCGAAGTTTTCAACGGTCTGATCACGGACGATTTCGGGCCCTCCATAGGCAAGAAAATCATTGATACCGGCTGTACCCTGGAAAAAAAGATTACCGTACCGGATGATGAAAAATTAATTTCCAATGCCGTGCAGGCTTTAAAGGATCTTGGATGCGATCTTGTCATCACCACCGGCGGTCTGTCCGTGGACCCGGATGATGTCACACGATCCGGGGTTCTTGCCACAGGTGCAACAGAGATCTTTTACGGCAGCCCGGTGCTGCCCGGCGCCATGCTCATGGTGTCCAAACTGGATGGTATGGACATCATCAGCCTGCCGGCCTGCGTATTTTACTATCAAAAAACGGTCTTTGACCTGATCTTTCCCAGGGTTCTGGCAGGGGAATGCATCAGCAAAGACGATATTGCCGCCATGGGGCACGGCGGCCTTTGCATGAACTGCGAGGTCTGCCATTACCCGGTGTGCTCATTTGGCCGATAATTCCATGGGGACGGCTAATTAAATTTAAAGAATGAAAAGTCACACCAGAGAAACAGGTGAATTGATTCAATGCAGGAAAAAGAAGATTCATTTATGACAGAAGCAAAATCCTATACCATGAACAATGGCAGCACCATACCGGTGAAGGACCTTGTGATCGCCTTTAAAGGGGCCGGGGAAATGGCCACCGGTATTGCCTGCCGTCTGTTCCAGGCCAACATAAAAAATATTTTCATGATGGAAACACCCCATCCTCTGGCTGTCAGAAGAAAGGTCAGTTTCTGTGAAGCGATTTTCGATAACACCATCACCGTGGAAGGCGTGACCGCAACAAAAGCTGCGGATCAGTATCGAATCCCCTTTATCTGGCAGGATAATGAAATCCCGGTACTGGCGGATCCCGCGTGGAAGGCTGTCAATGCAGTCCGGCCCCATGTGGTCATTGATGCCATCATTGCCAAAAAGAACCTGGGAACAAAGATATCCGACGCACCCCTTGTCATTGGCCTGGGACCCGGATTTGATGCCGGAGGCGATGTCCACCGGGTGATTGAAACCAACAGGGGCCACAATTTGGGCCGGGTGATACCAAAAGGCCCGGCTGAGCCCAACACCGGCATTCCCGGGACGATTGAAGGCAAATCCATTGAACGGGTACTGCGCTCTCCTAATGCAGGGATCTTTTACAGTGACCTTTGTATCGGCACTCAAGTTAAAAAAGGCCAGGTTATCGGCCATGTGGATGACACTCCTGTACCGGCACAGATAAGCGGAATGATTAGAGGGCTTATCCGTAATCACAGCAAGGTTAAGCCAAAGCTTAAAATCGGGGACATTGATCCCAGGGGGGAAGATGCGGAATGCAACAGCATTTCAGAAAAAGCACGGGCCATTGGTGGCGCCGTTCTTGAAGCCATATTAAGCCGATACAACAAATGACAACAATGAAACACTCATATTATAACAATAAATCAGGGGAGAACCCGACATGTTGACCAAGGCATTTATTCCATACAAGGGCTATTACGCTTCACCCTTTGCCAAATGGCAGGGCAGCTTTGCCAATGAACACTCCATCGTCCTGGGCGCGAACACCGCCAAAGCATGGCTTAAGTCAAGGGATATCAGTGCAGACACTTTTGATTACCTGGTATTAGGCGCCACCGTGGGGCAACCCCACATCTTTTACGGCGGTCCCTGGTCATCAGCCCTGATCGGGGCCCAAGACATTTCCGGATGCCTGATCAGCCAGGCCTGTTCCACCTCAACAACCGTTATCTTCCAGGCGGCCACCGGCATTGAAACAGGACAATATGAGACTGCCTTTACCTTGATGACGGATCGGTGTTCCAACGGCCCGCACACCATCTGGCCCAACCCAAATGGCCCGGGCGGACAGGTAATTTCCGAAAACTGGGTTATGGACCAGTTCAACAATGATCCCTGGGCCAAAAACGCCATGATCCAAACCGCTGAAAATGTGGCTTCAGAAACCGGTGTTACAAGAGAGCAATGCGATGATGTGGCACTTCGAAGATATGAACAATACCTGGATGCCCTGGCCAATGACCGGGCATTTCAAAAAAAGTACATGTTCCCGGTGACCATCCCAATATCCCGGAAAAAAACCATCACTGTGGATGCGGATGAAGGTATCATGCCCACGACCCGCGAGGGACTGGACAAGCTTCGGCCTGTTCTGCCGAACGGATCTCACACCTTTGGGTCCCAGACCCACCCGGCTGACGGCAACTGCGGCCTGATCGTCACAACAAAAAAAAAGGCTGCCCGTTTAAGCCAGGATTCAAAACTGGATGCCCAGGTTATCTCCTATGGGTATTCCCGTGCCAAAAAGGGATTCATGGCCATGGCCGTGGTACCGGCGGCCCAGATGGCGCTTTCCAAGGCAGGCGTTTCACTGGATGACATCAAGGTCATCAAAACCCACAATCCCTTTGCTGCCAACGACATCTATATGGCAGATCAGATGGGCATTGATGTCAACACGATGAACAATTTCGGATCCTCCCTTATTTTCGGTCATCCCCAGGCACCCACGGCAGGCCGCCTGATTGTTGAAGGCATTGAGGAACTGGCAGCCCTTGGCGGGGGCTACATGCTGTTCACAGGCTGCGCCGCAGGCGATACGGGAGCCGCGTTGGTACTCAAAATCTAAGTTGTCAGTTATCAGTTATCAGTTATCAGTTATCAGAAATTGAGGTTGGCTGAACACTGAGAACTAACAACTGAGAACTATATATAAAAAATATTAAATAAAAATATGAACAATTCATCACATTAAGAGGAAGGAGTACTAAGACATGCGTGCATTAATCATCGGTGGTGTCGGCGGAATGGGACAGGGCGTTGCAAAATACCTGGTATGGGACAAAAAAGTGACAGATGTCATCCTGGCGGATCTCTATCCCGACAAAGACAGGCTCACCCCCAAACTGCAGCAGAATGAAAAAGTCACCCTTATAAAAATGGATGTCAATGATCATGATGCCATGGTCGCAGCTTTCAAAGAGGTGGACATCGTTATCAATACGGCAGGGCCTTTTTACAAGACCGCCGTGCCCGTGGCCAAGGCCGCTGTTGAAGCCGGTAAAAATTATATCGATATCTGTGACGATTACGAGGGTACTGAAATCCTTTTCAACTCCGACATTGGCAAACTGGCCAAAGATGCCGGCATCACCGTTCTCACCGGTATGGGGTCTGATCCGGGCACCAACAACATACTGGTTAAATGGTATGCGGACAAACTGGACAGTGTGGATGAAGTTTACCTTTACTGGGTGGTCAGCATTGCGGAACTTGCGGGTGCTGCCTGGGATCACAGCCTGCACATGACCCTTGGCCAGGTGCCCCAGTATATTGACGGAGAGCTTGTCCAGGTTGAAGGCGGCACCGAGGTGGTGTCCGAGATGTTTTTGCCGCCCTTAAACGAATGCCGCGTCCGTTACGTGGGCCATCCCCAGCCGTTGACCCTTCCCAAATACATCAAGGGTGTAAAAAATGTTATTATCAAAGGTGCTTTAATCCCCCACTGGGTGGATGAAATGATTGCCGAGCAAAAAGCCACCGGATTCCTTGGCACCGACCCCGTGGATCTGAAAGGCACAAAGGTCACCCCCTATGACCTGGCCTTAAAAATGTGGGAAGCCATTCCCGAAGGCCGGGATAATGGTCCCCAGTCATCCGGCCTCAAAGTTATTGTAAAAGGCGAGAAAGACGGTAAAAAAATCACTTACACCGCAGATATGGCCGGCCGTATGGCCCCTGGCACAGGGTTGCCGGCTGCCATGGCCGCACTGATGTTTGCCGATGGCAACGTGAACGTTAAAGGTGTTGTGGCACCTGAAGGCTGTATTGACCCTGAAATTTTTATCAAGGCCTTTATCGGCAAAGGGGCCAAAATCCATGAGTCTAAAAAAGTCGAATCTATTATGGATATATGAAGTTGGCAGTTGGCAGTAGTCAGTGTTCAGTCACTCGGCTTCTGACGACTGATAGCCTCTAAGTAACAAAACAGTTATTTTTGAGAGAAAGGAAATTATGAAAACAAGAAAATACTCTATTTTTCCTGAGATCACGTACGGGAATGCTTGTCTCTTGTTTCTATTCTCTAGTCTTTTGACAACTGATAACTGACAACTGACAACTGATAACTTTTAAGTTGGAGATCAAAAGATGAGCGAAACACCCAAATTAAATATTTCTAAGAGCCTTGAGCTTTATGAAGAGGCAATTGGTCTTGTCCCCGGCGGTGTCCTGGGTGCCAGAAAACCCACGGACTTTATCAATGGTGAATACCCAATATTTCTGGACAGGGGCAAAGGCTGCCGCCTGACCGATGTGGACGGCAATGAATTTGTCGATTTCCTGTGCGGGTACGGCCCGATCATTTTAGGCTACCGTGAAGACGAGGTGGACGATGCTGTCTATAAACAGGTCCATGAAAAAGGATTCTGTTTCACTTTGACCCAGAAATTCCAGAACCTTTTGGCCAAAAAACTTAAAGAACTTGTCCCCTCTTCCGAGATGAGCATCTTTTTGAAAACAGGCTCAGATGCCACCTCTGCCAGCATCAGGATCGCCCGGGCCTATACCAAGAAACTCAAGGTCATGCGCTGCGGGTACCACGGCTGGCACGACTGGTGTGTGGAAATGAAAGGCGGGATCCCCAAAAAATTCTGGGAAGATGTCTATGAATTTGGTTACAACCGCCTGGACCATCTGGAAGAGCTGATGAAAGAGCATGGCGACGACACTGCAGCCATTATCATGACGCCCTTTGGCCATCCCAACCACCAGGAGATGCAGATTCCGGAACCGGGGTTCCTGAAAGGGGTTAAGGAGCTGGCCCATAAATACGGGGCCATTTTGATCTATGACGAAATCAGAACCGGATTCCGTGTTTCTCTTGGCGGCGCCCAGAAGTATTACGGTGTCTCACCGGACTTAAGCGTGCTTGGCAAGGCCATTGCCAACGGCTACCCCATCTCCGTGGTGACCGGGAAAAAAGAGATCATGATGGCGGCGGAATCCAAGCTGTTTATCTCCTCCACCTTCTTTCCCAACAGTGAAGCCTTTGTTGCCGCTTTAAAGACCATTGAAATTCTTGAAAGAGAAAATGTTTTAGATGACATCTGGGAAAAAGGCGAAATGTTCATGAAACAGATACAACAGGTGATTGACGAGTATGATGTGGGAGCGAAACTGACCGGTATCGGCCCCATGTTTTACATCACTTTTGAAAAAGATGAAACCGGCGCCTACAAGGGAAAAAGAAAAGACTTCTACACCCAGCTGATCCGCAAAGGCTTTTTCTTTACCCCCTTTCACCACGCCTATATATCATATCGCCATACCAAAGAAGATCTGGCACTGACGCTTACAGCCATTGACGAGTCCCTGGCGTTTATTAAAGAAAAATATTAGATTCTTCCCCTCCCGGACAGCTTTCCGGGAGGGTTTTTCACTCCTGCTGAACAGAATCCAAAACGTTCCGGACGACTCGGGATAATTCATTCATTAATACCGGTTTTGAAAGATAGGCTTTAATACCCAGATCCTCGGCAATAGCGGCGTTTTTGTTTGAAATAAATCCGCTGCACATGATTATGGGAATATCCGACCGGATCTCCATTATCTTTTCTGCCAGTTGAAGACCCGTCAAATCAGGCATATCTGTATCTGAAATGATCAAATCGATCTGATCATTTCGACGCTCGAACATCTTCACAGCCTCCAGGCTGCTGACGGTGGAAGACACTTGATACCCCAGTGACGATAGAATCTGACTGTACATCTTTACGATAGGCTGCTCATCATCAACGATAAAAATATTCTCGCTTCCGGCCGGCAGGTCCTCACGGGGACGGCTCTCATTTTTCAATCGCCGTTCAATGGCCGGAAAAAATACCGTGAAGCATGTGCCATTGCCGGGAGTACTGTAAACACTAATGCTGCCGCCAACGCCCGCTACAATTCCATGAACCACAGAAAGCCCCATACCTGTCCCAACTCCCCGCTTTTTGGTGGTAAAAAACGGATCAAATATTCTCTGCTGCACATGCCGGGCCATACCGCACCCTGTGTCGGAGACTTTCAAGCGGACATAGGGCCCGGGTTTTAAATCGTCTATCGGCACCCTGTCGGTTTTTTCAATTTCAATCGTTTGAATATCAATTGTGAGCACCCCATCATTTTCCTCCATGGCATAACCGGCATTTGTACAAAGGTTCATCAGCACCTGGTGGATCTGTACGGGATCCGCCATAATCAAGGGATCTCCGACTATTTTTTGATCAATTTTTATAATTTCCGGTAAAGAGACCCGAATCAGTTTCAAAACTTCTTTGACCATTGGCCTTAAAAGCACCGGCTGCGGTTCTGTTTCATCCTGCCGGCTGAAGGTCAGTATCTGCTTCACCAGTTCTTTAGCCCTGAGCCCGGCAGACAACACCTGTGTCAAATTTTCATAGGCTAGCGAGTCTTTTTTAACTTCACCCATGGTTAACTCAGTGTATCCGATAACCGACGAAATAATATTATTGAAATCATGGGCAATCCCACCGGCCAAGGTGCCGATGGACTCCATTTTATGGGCCTGCCGCAGCTGTTTTTCCAATGCTTTACGTTTTACAAGATCGTTCTTAAGGTTTTCATTGGATTTTTTCAGTGCCTCTTCTGTCTGTTTCCGTTTCAGGATATGCCACATCCCATCCATCATTAAGGATAACTGCTGCACATCTTCCTGATTGTAGTCATTCTCCTTGTTGCCAACACCGGCAATAAGTACGATCTTTTTATTATCAAATACCGGCAGATTCATATGCCTTATAATCGGAACATGCCCCTTAGGATATCCTTTCCGAAGCTGACTTGAAGCATAGTCGTTGGTAATGATCGGTTTACGTTGCCGGATCGCTTCACCCCACAACCCGGTATGTGCCACCAGGTATTTATCCGGATAGGTCTCCACCCTGCATTGCGGCATTACATCCTTTGACCAGGCATGAAGGTACAGTTCCGTTTCATCTTCGCTGCAAAGATAGATATAGCCGATTTTACTATTGGTAACCTTGACGCCGGCCTCCAGTGCGAAATCTAAAATTTCCTGTCTGGAACTATTATGCATTTTAGACAGATCGTACAATGCCTTAAACCGGAGCTGATCAATTTGCCTTTGACTACTTGCATTTCCCATGGTTACTTTCTCCCTTGTAAAAGTAATGGTGAGCAATTTTGCAGTCCATATGCAATCAGTTTATCGTAAGTGTTTCCAATGACATATCAAAGAGTTGTCTGGAAATAAAGATATATTATAAATTCACCAAGCTGTTGGATTCACTGTATTTACTTGACCACTCGAATATTTCGTCGTATATTTTTCAAGGCTGTGGGATACACAGCCGTCCGTTCTTGGCCGCTTAGCGTTCTATAGATTAAAAGGCTTTATCAGCCTTCAGTTTTACTGATGCAATTAGTTGATCAAAATTAGAATAAGGAGAAAATCATTATGTTCTGTTATCAGTGCGAACAAACATTTAAGGGAACCGGATGCACCATCCAGGGGGTGTGCGGAAAGCAGCCGGATGTGGCAGCACTCCAGGATCTGTTACTCTATGTTCTCATGGGGCTGTCGCAGGTGGCCCATGCGGCAAGGAAAATAGACATCAGTGATGACGCGGTTAACGCGTTCACGGTAAAGGCGGCATTCTCCACCCTGACCAATGTCAATTTTGATCCCGTTTTTTTCCAACAGACAATCAGAAAGACCATTGAACTGCGGGATAATCTAAAAGAAAGAGTGGGGTCGGCCGGCGGCGATACCACCTTTGCCGGTGATGCATCATCCTATATCCCGCCGGCATCTTTGGAAGATATGGTTGCGGCAGCCAAAAATTTCGGTATTAAGTCCTACCCTGCCGGCTCCCCGGATATCCTGTCTTTAAAACATACCATCCTCTACGGCATCAAAGGGGTATCTGCCTATGCAGATCACGCCCAGGTACTGGACAGACAGGATGATTTTGTCTACGGCTACGTGCACGAGGGCCTGGCTGCCATTCAGGACCCGCAATTAGACCTGGAAGACTGTCTTAGCCTGACCTTGAAATGCGGTGAAGCCGCCTTAAAGGCCATGGAAATTTTAGATGACGGGAACACGGGAACCTATGGGCATCCAATTCCAACACAGGTATCTTTGGGGCATAAAAAAGGCAAAGCCATTCTGGTGTCGGGCCATGACTGCAAGGATCTTGAAGAGCTTCTCAAACAGACCCAAGGCAAAGGGATTAATATTTACACCCATGGAGAGATGTACTCCACCCACGGGTATCCCAAATTAAAAGCATATGACCATTTCTGCGGCCAGTTTGGAACAGCATGGCAGAAACAGATTAAGGAGTTCCCCGATTTTCCCGGGGCCATTTTGATGACCACCAATTGTATCCAGCGGCCACAAAAAACCTACCAGGATAATCTGTTTACATCCGGCATGGTGGGCTGGCCCGGCATTCATCATATTCCGGGCCATGATTTCACGCCTGTCATTGATAAGGCGTTGTCCATGCCGGGATTTAACCAGAATCAGGACGGGCTCAAAGTCACTGTGGGCTTTGCCAGAAACGCCGTGCTTAATGTGGCAGACAAAGTCATTGAGGCCGTTAAATCCAAAGATATCCGTCATTTTTTTCTGGTGGCCGGCTGCGATGGCGCCAAACCGGGAAGAAACTATTATACTGAGTTCGTGGAAAAAATCCCGGAAGACTGCGTGGTCCTCACCTGTGCCTGTGGTAAATACCGCTTTTTCGATATGGAGCTTGGTGACATTAACGGTATCCCCCGTCTGCTGGATGCAGGGCAATGCAATGATGCGTATTCATCCATCCAGATCGCCGCAGCCCTGGCAAAGGCCTTTGATGTCTCGGTCAATGAACTGCCACTGTCCCTGATCATCTCATGGTATGAACAAAAAGCTGTGTGTGTGCTTTTGGCCCTGCTTCACCTGGGTATCAGAAACATCCGCCTGGGACCGAGCATGCCGGCTTTTATCACTCCGAATGTCCTGAATGTCCTGGTGGAAAAGTTTGACATCAAACCCATTGCAACACCGGAAGAGGATTTAAAGGCCATTCTCGGGTAACCTGTCTTTAAAGTAGAATGATCCCCTGGCAGACAATTTTGATCAGGGGATCATTTGGCAAAATAAATTAATCGCATATCAATCACAAAACCTGCGGTTATTCAAAAGCAAAGCCGGACAGATATTTTTAACACAACCCATTTATCATAATCCTTTTGTCGATCTGCTTCGCAGAAATTAACTTGATACCCAAATAATCGTGTCCATGGCATGTTCCTTGCCAGTGTTCTCATGGAAATAAAAAACACAGCGTTTATTCTTTCGTTATGCACCCGGGTTTCTGAATACATGATGGTATGATTTTCAGATTCGATTGGAAAAATATCAATAATATTAGACCCGGTCTTTATTGGGTGATCTTTTTAATTGCATAGTATAAAACTATGGTATCCATTCACGGGGTGAAGCAGGCAAACCCGATCAGATCCAAGATAGATC
>CAZLTD010000012.1:62579-73772 GCA_964562385.1 uncultured Desulfobacula sp. | reverse complement strand
TGGCCACCAGCAAGGTGTCAGATGCAAGACGCAGGGCGTGCAGCTGTAGTCCGCTGCCGCAAACGACCTGCAACGAAGCAGGTGGTACCTTGATGGTGGATCAGAGGCCAATAGGGATTATTTTCTTTCCCGGGCAAACATGCTATAGTCTTGTCTTTAAATAATTAAAGTTTATTTTGGATAGGAAATATGAAAGATTTTAAGCCCAACGGCCTGCCCCTGTTAATCGGAAGCCTTCCCATGGAGAACCATACACAAGCTGTGAAACTTGTTTTGGACCACACCCCGGACATCCCTTTGTGGGTCCAGCTGCCTGCCTATCCTGAAGAGGGAATGATCTACCAGTTTCTTGAAGGACTGCCCGGATTCTCGGATGATATAGGCAAAAACCTTTTGGATACCACGCTTCCGGGTTTTGACGAACAGATGCTGGCCTTTTTTGAAGAGTATATCAACGTTACAGAGCTTGACGCGGACTTGAACACTTCCCGATTCGCCCTGTCCGGAAAAAGAGGCCAAGGATTTGCTGAGTTCCTGCGGCAGATTGATGAAATCACCACTCCACTTGCTGCCCTGAAAGGACAGGTAACCGGTCCTATCTCTTTTTGTACTGCGGTTAAAGACCAGGAAAACAAGGATATCTTTTATAATGATCAGCTAAGGGATGCCGCCATTAAAAAGCTGGCAATGAGTGCCCGGTGGCAGGCAAAAGAATTTTCCAAAAGAGGGGCAATACCTGTTATCTTCATTGATGAACCCGCCCTGTCCGGTTTCGGCACATCCGCTTATATTACTATTACCAGAGAAGATGTCACAAACAGCTTTGATGAAATCACCCGGGAAATCCACAGTGAAAACGGTCTGGCCGGTGTGCATGTCTGCGGGAACACACAATGGGATATGCTGCTGAATGCAGATATAGATATCATCAGCTTTGATGCGTTTGCTTACTTTGACCGGTTCATTTTATACCCGGATGCGATCAAGACATTTATCGACCGGGGCGGGATACTGGCCTGGGGGATTGTCCCGACGCTGGAACCTGAAAAACTTGAGGTCCAGACAACGCCGATGCTTTTTGACCTTCTTAACAGCCACATTGACCTTTTATGCAAAAAGACACAAATTGACCGCCGGACAATCTTGTCCCAGAGCCTTGTCACACCCAGCTGCGGCACCGGATCTCTATCACTCGATCTGGCAAAAAAGGCGTTGCGGTTAACCAAAGAGGTGTCCAATCAAATTAGAATTGATAATGCATGATTAAAAACTAATAATTGAGGAAGAAGAACTGATCTATATAAAATGGCTTTTTCCTCAATTACTCATTCTGCATTATCAATTATCCATTTTCTTCTTTTGCTTCTTTTGAAAAATTCCCGATCTTTTTTTCAAGGCTTTCAAAATACAACGGATAGGCTTTTTTAGATTCTGACAGGATCATATCCCAGGGAAGATCGGCAAAAGACCCATGGTCCTTTATGTACTCCATGTGCTTGTTCCCGGTCTTGTCAAAGGGATGAAAGATGGAATCATGGATCCCGTCAAATTCCAGGGGCATGACATTAAAATTATTGCACAATTCAAGATTAAATGCCGGCGTGGCCTTTACCCATTTCCCATTAAGAAAAATTTCCGTAAATCCATGATAGATAAACCTGTCTGTTCCCATCAGCTCTTTTAAACGTTTTGTGTTTAAATGGTTCTGCACATCAGCAAGGCCCAGGCGCGCCGGAATATCACAGCTCCGGATACACGCGGTTAAAAGTACGGCCTTGGCCACACAATACCCATCGCCCCGCTTGAGCACCGCACTGGCCTTCATGGTTTTTCTGTCGGGTTCGATACTGTAGGGGTTGTACCGGATGCCATCCCTGACAGCCAGGTTAAGCTTCACAGCCTTTTGAAGATCAGTATCATCTTTTTTGCAGTGCTGCTGCGCAAATTCAATTATCCGGGGGTGATCACTATCAATATAGTATGTGGGTGTCAAATATTTTTTCATTGGTAAATTATGGTCCATCTCTTATTCATTGTTTTACAGTGCAAAACTATCTGTTTTCTTTGCGCTGCCTGTTATGATTAAATCTATTTTTCACCAAAGAAGCAAACCTTTTCTCTTGGGTAGTCACAAACTGTCCAAAAACATTGCAGCCGTTGTATTACGAAACAAAAATGTCCCATTATTTGAGACATTGCCCCATGACACATTAAGACATTTTGCGTCCGGACCTGCACATACAGGGACAATGAAGGCCTGGCACAATTTATGCTCTTAAAATATTTACACAATCATGACATTCTATAAACAGCAGGAACACCATGACAAAACCGTATGGACGAAAAACCAAGAAAAAAGTCGGCCGGATCCTTTTGGGAGATTCAAAAACGGCCGCCCTTAACCAGCTTGAACAAATTCCGGATGAACAGCTTGTGGGACATCTGTTCTCCCACTTTTATCATAAAGACGAACTGGTTAAGTTTAGAAGCATCTCAGCCATGGGGACCCTTGGCGCCAGGATGGCACAGAATAAAATTGAAAAAGCCCGTATTTTAATGCGGCGGATAATGTGGAACCTGAATGATGAATCCGGCGGTATCGGCTGGGGGTCGCCCGAAGCCATGGGTGAGATTCTGTCCCAATGCCCTGAGCTTGCCCTTGAATTCAAATCGATCCTTTTCTCTTATCTTGACCCGGACCAGAACTTTATTGAGCATGAAATGCTGCAGCGCGGGGTATTGTGGGGAATCGGCAGTTTTCTTGACGGCACGGCCCATGATCTTCCCGATAAAACCCAGGGACTTTTATCTGCCCACCTTCATTCCCAGGACCCTGTTAAAAGGGCATGGGCCGTGAGAGCACTTGTCAATGCAGGCAGTTTTGACTGCAGCCTGGTCCCGGAGAGTATTTTATCGGATGAAACGCCCATTGCCATGTTTGACAGGTGGCATTTTATAGAAACGTCCATTGCCGATTTGGCTTTATCCTGCGTGAACAAACAAATTTTTGCATAGTGCGTAATCTGTGGCATGCTTATTGTATCTAAATTAAGGAAAATTTATCAGCCCAATGTGTAATGTTAACAATCAAAATAAAGACAAGAAAATGCTTGATAAAAAATGTGACATAAACATTGCCCGTACCATTGATCTTGCCAATGAGATGATTAAACTTGCTCAGGATGGTTACGAGCATAGAGAAGACCCCGGATGCGGTATCCTGTATGGTATCATGCTGGATTCCGGGTACAAGCTTCTTGACCTGGCACAAAAAGAGAAAGACAAGCATATTCAAAAAGGCTGGTGGAACAATTCAATAAGAAAGGAAAATAGTAAATGAAAACGTATGTATGTTCAGTTTGCGGTTATTCACACGAAGGCGATCAGGCTCCGGAATCATGTCCTCAGTGCGGCGCGGTGCAATCAAAATTCACTGTTCAGGAAGGGGACCTTGTCTGGGCCGATGCCCATACCATAGGGGTTGCCAAAGATGTTGATCCCGAGATTCTCCAGGGATTGAAAGACAACTTTATGGGCGAGTGCACTGAAGTCGGTATGTATCTGGCCATGAGCCGCCAGGCAGACCGTGAAGGATATCCGGAAGTTGCCGAAGCCTACAAAAGAATTGCATTTGAAGAGGCTGAACATGCCGCCAAATTTGCCGAACTTTTAGGTGACGTGGTTGTAGCCGATACCAAATCCAATCTGACAGTACGGGTTCTGGCTGAAAACGGCGCCTGTGCCGGCAAAAAGCAGATTGCCGTAAAGGCAAAAGAATTGGGTTATGATGCTATCCATGATACGGTTCATGAGATGTGCAAGGATGAAGCCCGTCACGGCATGGCGTTTCAGGGCCTTTTAAACCGATTTTTTAAATAACAACGCAATGTCTGTTAAAGCAAATATGAAAATTCCCAGTATAGATCTTGGCTCCTGTATCCTCTGTGAAATATGTACGGATGTAGCGCCCCATGCTTTTCAAATCAATGATGCCGGATTTGTCGAGGCCCTCCCCCTTGACGACTATTCGGATGAGGATATTCATGAAGCCATAAAAAATTGTCCCAAGGACTGTATCATCTGGGAATAATTTCTCCTATTAGACAAGACAGGTATCCCGAACCCGGAGATGTGTCAGGCATCTCCGGGTTCGGTGTTTTTAGTGCAGCGCCCCCGGTCTTAAACCAGCCTTTTAGGAATATAGCAGTTCTCATATTAACGTTCCGATTGAAAAAAGTATGCCGTTCCGGATAGGGCAAAAATTTTCACTCATGTATGCCGGGGCATCTTTCAGCCTCGAAAATCGTCCACGATTTTCTCCGAGGGAAATCCCTTCTCCTGCGGCGTCCTGCCACCCGAAGGGATTTAATCCGTGAAAACCTTCACCCCATCCTACACTCTATCTCCCTAACTGTATTTTCCGTGCAAAAGGAACTTATTTTTGAGAACCGGTATAATCTAAAAAAAAACATTGCGTCTGATACACAAATGTGTCATTACCCTCATCAGTGAACTGAACCATAGATGATAACATCATTTGGAAATGACCCATGACTGACTTAACAGATACAATGCTTGACCCGCACAACCTGAACCTGGTTTTAGATAATTTAAAGCTTGGCATCATTGCCCATACCCCTGACAGAATCATCACGGTATTTAACAAAGAAGCCGAAAGGATCACCGGCTACCTGAAAGAGGACGTTATAGGCAGGGACTGCCACACGGTTTTCCAGGAACCTTTTTGCGGCGGGAAATGCTCGTTCTGCAATGGAGAACCATCCTTTCCCATGGTCACCAAAGAGTATCCGTTGAGTATTGTCGCCAAAGACGGTTCCCCCCTGCAGCTGGAGATGAACGTATCTGCCATTATCAGCAATGATAATGTTTTCAAAGGTGTCCTGGCGTCATTTAAGGATGTTACCGAATCTTTCAACCTCTCACTAAAAGCGGAGAATCTTTCCAGTTTTGCCGGTATTATCGGTAAAGACAAGGCCATGCAGGACATTTTCAGGCAGATCAGGGATGTGGCCATGTACAATTACCCGGTCCATGTATCCGGGGACACCGGCACCGGAAAAGAGCGGGTGGCCTATGCCATCCATGATATCAGTTCATATGGCAATGGTGAATTTGTACCGGTAAACTGCGGCGCCATCCCGGAAGGTATTGTGGAAAGCGAGCTGTTCGGACATGTCAAAGGCGCGTTCTCAGGGGCCATAAAAGAGAGAAAAGGGCGATTTGAACTGGCCCACAAGGGCACCCTCTTTCTAGATGAAGTGGCGGAACTGCCTTTGAGCACTCAGGTAAAGCTGCTGCGGTTTCTCCAGGAAGGCTCGTTTGAAAAAGTGGGGGGTGAACAACGGGTCTCCGTGGATGTCAGAATTATCAGCGCTACCAATAAAAACTTAAAAGCGGAGGTCAAGGCCGGCAAGTTCAGGGAAGATCTTTTTTACCGGCTGAATGTAATTCCCATTCATCTACCCCCGTTGCGCAGCAGGAAAAGCGACATCCCGCTTCTGGCGACCCATTTCTTAAAAGAAGCAGAAGAGGAAAGCGGTGCCAAAGTGCCCCGACTTGCCGATGAAAGCCTTAATATTATGCTTGATTACCAGTGGCCGGGAAATGTCAGGGAGTTAAAAAACGTCATCCAGTTCTCTGTTGTCCGCTCCCGGACAGATCATATCACGCCGACAGACCTGCCTCTGGAGATTGCCCAGGGCCATGACCTGCAGATGCGTTATCCAACCGGCCACCCCACGCTTGGGCACACCCTTCCCACCCGGGGGAAACTTGATACCCAATCGGTCAAGGAGGCCATCAAAAAAACCGGGGGAAACAAATCAAAAGCCGCCCGGGTTCTGGGTGTAGGCCGCGCTACCCTGTATCGGTTTTTAGCGCAGAACGAAGAACTTAAAGAGTGGGCAGATCACTTTTAATCATTTCATCGGAGATAAGGCCGGTCATTTAGCCAAAACCATGGCATCCTGCCTTAAACAATAATATGCTCAAAAAATCCCCGGCAACAATTCTTGGGGCCTGTTTCAGCATCCAGGCCATTGGCATTGGTGCCTATATTTCATACGGTGTCTTTTTTAACCCTCTGATCCAGGAATTCGGATGGCCCAGGGCTGTTGTCTCAGGGGCCTCTTCCATGGCCTTTTTTATCTCCGGTGTCTTTGCCGTCCTGATCGGGCGGCTCAATGACCGAATCGGCCCCAGGAAAGTGATGATGATGACCGCGCTTTTTTTCGGTGCCGGTTTTATGCTCATGGCAAAGGTTACGGCGGTCTGGGAAATGTATCTGTATTTCGGTCTTATCTTCGGCATCGGGTTAAGCTCCATCGATGTCATTGCGCTGAGCACGGTGGCCCGGTGGTTCCCCCACAAAAGGGGTATCATGACCGGGATCACCAAGGTTGGAACCGGGGCCGGACAACTTGTTTTTCCTCTGCTTGCAAGCGCCCTTATTGCAGGATATGGCTGGCAGAATGCCTACCTGTTTGTCGGAGCGATCTCCTTGGTACTGCTTTTAGGCATTGCCCTGATACTGAAAAAAGAACCGGACACACCCCGGGGTCCGGCCACAACTTGTGACGATACACCAAACACGGCGAGCTGCGAGACAGACCTTACCTTTTCACAAAGCGCCAGGACATTTCAGCTATGGCTGATCTGCTTCATCAATATGGCCATTCTTACCTGCCTGTTGAGTGTCTTGGTCCATATTGTGGCCCATGCAAGGGATATAGGTATTCCAACCCATATGGCAGCAGGGGTTTTGTCCACCATTGGCGGCGCCAGCATGATCGGCCGGTTCATCACCGGCATGGTGATCGATAAAATCGGCAGCAAGCGCTCGATGACCCTGTCTCTTCTGGTACTTGTCTGCGGCCTTCTTATCCTGAATACGGCAGACACCACAGCGTTATTATATTTTTTCGCCGTAATATACGGACTGGCCCACGGCGGCTTTTTTACGGTGCTTTCCCCCATTGCGGCGGAATTGTTCGGTGTCCGTGCCCATGGGTCGATTTTCGGCCTGATCGTATTTTTCGGGTGTACCGGCGGGGCCATCGGTCCTGTTTTGACGGGATATCTGTTTGACACGACCGGCAGCTATAGTCTTCCGTTTCTGCTCTTTTTCATCTCAAGCCTGATCGGTCTTTGCCTGCTTTTTTTCCTCAAACCGCTGAAATCCAGGTGATACAAACAGGTTGAAAATTTCGTTTATTTAACAACGTCGGCAGCCTGAATTTCCAGGTTGCCGAAATAGTTAATGACCATCAACATATTTGAAGGATCACCATTGCCCATGAAAAGGGCAATATGCCCCGGACCATACCCGCCATTAACCTTGGTGGCATCCAGACCATACCACTCACCGCCGATGTAAACCGCGTTCCATGCATGCATCCTGAAAATCCCATTTGCACTGTTCGGCATAGAGGCATATACAAATCCATACACCACCCTGGCCGGGATACCGGCATTCCTGCACATGGCTGCCGTCAGCAAAGCATGTTCGGTGCAGTCTCCCTGTCCGCTTTCTGCCACCTCTGCTGCTGTGGCATATCCGGTTGAATAATTCTTATTTATAATATGATCATGGACAAAGGTCTTGATCATACCGACTGCGATCCCGGGATCTTTTTCGCTGTTCAGTGCTTTTTTTGTCATGGCGGCAATTTTACTGTCCTCTTTCTGCAGATAGGGGGTTGATTTGAGCGCCGCTTCAATATCCCCTGTTTCATTGCCGGCCACATGGGGCATCCCCTGCGGGACATCCTGGCGCTTTACCGTAATATGCCAGCCCAGACCGTCCCCGGCAGATAAGGCAATCTGACCCAGAATATCCGGAAACGACATGCCGCTCCCCTCTTTTTTAGAAATCACATGGTATTGCAGGGCCTCACCTCGAACCAGACCGGATAGATCCTTCGGGCTTTGCAAATCAAAGGTTTTAAAAATATTGTGGCTGCTGTTTGCTGCCAATGCTTCTTCTTTGCTGCAGGCAATGATTTCCATTTCCACCCCCCCCATGAAGACTTTTGTTTTATAGGGGATCAAATCATTATCCCGAAACTCAATTGATTTGATTTTCTGATTTGAAGGAAGCCTTGAAATCACGGTAACCTCTGTCAATTCACGGGTTTTGCCAACAAACGCCATGAGCTGTTTTTTGCCGATTTTTATATCTGCCAGCCCCAGGGAAAGCTGATTGGGCATGAACACTTCAGTCGTGTAAGCGGTGCCTTGCCTAAAACCCTTTGAAGCCATTTGCCGTTCAAAACCGATACCCGTCCCCAGGAACCGTTCCTTAGGCCATTGCATTATTTTCTCCTCAAATGATGCTGAGGTTCTGGATTTAATTTTCAGCAGATTGCCGGAAATTGTGCCGCTGTGTTCGATAAAAGTGCTGCCCCCGCGGCCTTCGTTTTTCTTATAATAAAAACTCAAGGCCCTGCCCTGTGGGGTCTCCCGTATGATGTTCACAATATTATCCTCGGAGATACTGCCGTCCCGGTTGACGGCCAGACTCAGCATCGTACGGCTGGTAATAACCCTGTCAGTGGCAGAGCGTGTAAACTCTGCCCTGCCGATCTTTTCGCCATTCAGGGTTACCGTATAGAACACTTCCTGGATCGTTGTTCCGCGCATGGGCGGCTGAATCGGACTACAGGAAAAAACAGACAGAACGACAAGGAGAATAAAACTGATGGAACAGCGCATAGACCTTTCCTCTTTGTAAAAGCAATTATATCAATTCAGACAGTGACCCGTATGCTTTTATGTTTCGTCTTCAGGACAGGGGCAATAATAGCCCAAATCAGAGGTTGTGTCATCCAATTAAGTGAATTCATTTTGAAATCCGTTTATCATACTCCGCATTATTCATGATATCAGGAAAAAATCTGTAATTGATTTGTCAACCTGCCACAATGGTGATAGAGTATTTTAATCGTTTCCGGTTCATTAATCTGGAGATCTTCAATGACATTATTTCCATGGCGAAAAACTGATCATGATATTTACAGAATCTTTGCCGTATTCCACCGTGTATTCATCCCCCTTACCCTGTGCTGCCTTTTTATTGCAATAGTTCCGGGATTTGCTCAAACCCCTGGACAGGTTACATTGACCACGCACAACTTATTCCCCTATGGCGCTTTTCCTGATGATCAGAAAATAAAAAAAATCGCGGATAATACCTTTCGTGGGGTTGCAGCAGACCTGGTCAGATGCGCCTGTAGAAAATTAAAAACATCACTGGTGATCAGGGTCGTACCCTGGAAAAGAGCCCAAAAGGAAGTATACTCGGGTTTGGCCGACGGTTTTTTTGCCGGTTCCCAAAATACGTTCCGGGAAAAGAACGCTGTCAGATCAATACAAATCGCCGATCAGAAATGGCAATGGTATCTGCTCAAGGACAACCCGCTTTCTCCTGCAAATGCCCACTTCAAGAAAGAGGCACGTGTTGCAGGTTTTATCGGGGCCAACATGCTTAAGTGGATGGAGGAAAACGAATTTAACATTACTGCCCGGCCGCGAAACACAAAAGGGTTGTTAAGACTGTTGAGTGCCGGACGGGTGGATGCCGTCATGGCAAATAACCATGTTATGGGGGCTTTGTTAAAAAGAGACCAGCTTGAAGATAACGTTAAAATTTTCATTGAAAAAGATAAACCCTTATATGTCTATTTTTCAAAACAATTCATCAAGGATTACCCCCGGTTCATGGACCGGTTTAATGAATCTGTGACAGAATGCCGGGCAAGCGGCAAATAACACCGGCAGTCTTACACAAATTCTTATTTCAAGGTCTAAGGTCAGCCGGGGCAACGGCATAGCCAATATCAAAAATCTCATGGCAGGATGGGCAGATAAACAGCCATTTTACACTGTCTCTCCCTTTTTTCAGCATGGTGTGAAACCCGTCTTTGTATCCGCATTCAGGGCACACCTTAAATTCTTCCTCAAATTTAACGATATGAACCTTATCTTCCATGTTGCAGTCTCCTGTAATTATCTGTCCGTTTCATTTTTTTCACGGATCCTACATTATTGCATGTACCGGGCCTGGTAAAGTGAGGAGGCTTCGGGGCCAAGGCGTTTCTGAACTGCCTGATATACATTATACACCTTTGTTGCCACGGGATCTGAAGCTGCGGTTTTTTTCAGCACTTCATCTGAATATTCTTTTAACCGGTCAAGCACCTGTTGGGGAAATCGTTTTACCGTAACCCCATGGCGTGTAACAAGTTCTTCAAAAGCGGCCCTGTTTTTTTCAACCATTTGATCCATAAGCCATATCTCACAGTCTTTTGCCGCCATATCAATAATCTTTTGAAGTTCATACGGCAGCTTGCCATAGGCATCTTTGTTAAATATAAATTCAAGAGTGGTTCCTGGTTCATGCCAGCCCGGATAGTAATAATATTGGGCAACCTTATGAAATCCCATTATTTTATCATGAAACGGGCCCATCCACTCGGTGGCATCAATGACACCACGTTCAAGGGCTGAAAAGACTTCACCACCCGGCAGCATAACCGGGATTCCCCCTGCCCGTTTAAGGACTTTGCCTCCAAGTCCCGGCATTCGCATTTTCAATCCCTTAAAATCCTGAATGGACCGGATCTCTTTATTATACCATCCGCCCATGGCTGTTTCGATCACACCGCCCGGCCGGGGAATGACATTATAGGGTGCATAGACCTCTTCCCACAAGGCCAGCCCGCCTTGATTGTGCAGCCATGTCTGCATGCCCCTGGCATTCATGCCAAAAGGAATTGTCGCAAACCAGTTGGCCGCTGGAATTTTTTTCGCCCAGTAATATGACACGCTGCCGCCGGCCTGAACCGTTCCATGGCTGACCGCCTTAAAAGTATCCATCGATTTAACGATTTCTCCGGGGCCATAAACTTTTATCTTCAGACGACCTCTTGATTTTTGTTTTACGATCTTTGCAAACCGTTCAAAATGAGCACCAAAAACAGGAAGGTGCTTTGGAAACAACAAGGCCATTTTCCAGTTATATGTCTTGCCGCCAACAACCTGGACCCATTTTGTACTTTTTTTATCCGGCTTTATAGACGCCAACTTAGCAGTCTCCGGCTGCTTTGGGGGGGGGGGCTTCTGCCAATTGGCCCCTGTTTTTCGGGCATAGGTCCGGAGCTGTTCTTGTTTTGT
>CAZLTD010000012.1:0-62569 GCA_964562385.1 uncultured Desulfobacula sp. | reverse complement strand
CCTGGCCCCATATTGTACTTTTTTTATCCGGCTTTATAGCCGCCAACTAAGCAGTCTCCCGCTGCTTTGGGGGGGGGCTTCTCCCAATTGGCCACTCTTTTTCCGGCATAGGTCCGCATCTGTTCATCTTTTGTACTGAAGGGATTGTTTTCACTCAGGGTTGCCAGCATCCGCCGCCATGCCTCGGCCTTTTGATCGCGGGTCAGGTAGCGGTCATTGTCAATCATTTTTGCCTGTGCAAACTCTTTTTCCCTGGCTGTCTGCCACGTTTGCCACTGCTGTTCTTCCTCTTTTTTCTGTTTGGATGCATTCAGGATATCATCAAAGGAGGTGGCATTGTTTTTGGGCAGCACTCCGGGTTGCGGCGCCACGGTATTGGATGCCCCTTTTGTGGTTTCAGGTATGGCTGCAATAAAAATAAACTCACCCCCCATATCGCCGGTATTTTTGATGGGTCGACATAACGGCTGCTGCTCTGAATTATTGGCTACTATTGGGGCGATATCCGTATAGATCTCCTGTGTGGAGATATAGGGTTGAACACTGTTTTTTAACTTTTTTATCAGCTGGTAGGCAAACACCGAGTGACCTTGCGACCCTGAATCAGAGACAGGGGTTTTATTGCCCGAGGTCATCCCCCAGCGGCTTTTTTCATTATACAGGTTCAGGTAGTACTTATCATTGATCACCTTTGGGATGGCCCGCGCATTCCCAAAAAGGGTCCCGGAATAACAGGAGTCGGAGATGAGAAGGACATGTCTGGCTTTCATACTGGCCATGGCTTTTTGAATTTGCCCGTTATCAAGATATGTAAACGGCTCCCCGCCCCTGGCATCCACCGGGATCCACCATCCGTCATTAAAGGTCCGGTCAATATCACCGTGACCGGCATAGTATATCAGGATGGAGTCCTCAGGTTTTGCAGATCCTGTAATGGTTCTTAATGCATTATATATGGCTTTTTTAGTCGCCTTTTTATCCAAAAGCAGCTTGATTTTAAATCCGTACTTGTCCTTGAGAACCGTTGCCATCTGTCGGGCATCATTCAATGGTGTTTCAAGATCCGGGATATTGATATCATCATAATCCTGAATCCCGATAATCAATGCGCGAAATGTTCCGATACCACTGTTATTGTGATTCAGATCCTTAACAATGGAAATCTTCCTGTCGGCCAGGGAATGACTTACCCCTAAAAAGACAAAGACCATGCAGACTGCAATAATATAAAACCGGTTCTTTCTCATGATAATCCCCTGCTGTTGGAAAGCATTATCCTTTCATATTAGGATACAAGGCCTGTCTTTTCAATGGGAATCACAATTTTATACCCTCTTCCCCCGGTTTCAGATTATAAAACAATGATTCTTGACAAGCTGCCTTTTCTCATCTTAAATCGTAACGCTGCAAGTACTTTTTTATGAAGCTGGCGTTGTACAGGAATCCTGCGCACGAGTTGATACGAATGGAGGCATTTATGAACAAAGAACATGCAAATCGGGTATTGCGCTTCAGGTGGATCGTTTTTGGTATTCTGGGGTTGGCCTATGTCCTTGTCTTTTTTAATCAGATGTCGGTGGCGGTGGTAGCAAACGATATCATGGCAGATCTTTCCTGCAATGCGACCATCATCGGCGTCATGGCATCCATCTACTTTTATGTGTATGCCGCCATGCAGATACCTGCCGGACTTTTGTGCGATTCTGTGGGATCACGAAAAACAGTCTCTTTGTCACTGGGTATCGCGTCCGTGGGTGCACTGATCTTCGGGTTTGCCCCGACGGTGTCCATCGCCATGATCGGCCGGGGACTCGTCGGTTTGGGTGTTTCCGCCGTATTTATCGCTATCATGAAAATAGTCGCGGAATGGTTTGCAGTGCGCGAATTTTCAAAAATGCAGGGAATCATTACGGCACTTGGCGGCGCCGGGGTGTTAATGGGCACCTTTGGATTGGGATGGCTTGCCCGGGCATTTGGCTGGCGCATTGTCTTTCAGGTCGTTGGACTTGCCACCGGGATCCTTGTATTCTTCATCTGGTTTATTGTTCGCAACTCCCCCAAAGAAAAAGGCTGGCCCTCCATTGCCGAGATTGAAAGTCACAAAACAGGCCAGGCTCCGCCCCGAAGACCCGTGCCGATTCCTTTGGGACAGGGGGTGAAAATGGTTCTGGGAAAACCCCGGTTTTACCCGCTGGCCCTGTGGTTTTTCTGCAATGCCGGCACCTTTTTTGCCTTTGGGGGCTTGTGGGCCGGTCCCTATTTTATGGATGTGTATCACTTGAGCAAACCCCAGGCCGGGGCGATCCTGGGAATGATTGCCTGGACAATGATCGTTGGCAGCCCTTTAATGGCCATGGCCTCGGACCATCTGTTTAAAAGCCGCAAAAACAATATTATTTTTAATACGGCCTGTCTTTGTGCCCTGTTTCTATTTTTGTGGCTGAACCCATCCGGACTTCCCATCTACGCCTTATACGGCATCATCATTTTATTCACTCTGGTCAGTGCATGCACCATGGTGGTCTCCTTTACAACCTTGAAAGAGTTGTATCCAGTCCAGATTGCGGGCACATCGGTAGCCATTGGTAACTTTTTCCCATTTTTCGGCGGTGCCGTATACACGACTATTCTGGGTGGCATTCTGGACAAATTCGGCCGAAATCCGGAGGGTGCCTACCCCATTGAAGCTTACACCACCGTGCTGGCATTTATTGCCGCAAGTTGCGTGCTGCAATTGATCAGTGCCCTGTTCTTGAAGGAAACCTTTCCCAAAGAGGCGTTTAAAAAAGCAAAAGCTGCAAAAGCATGACATCGAGAAAAATTAATGAGATCTTTATCGAACTGACAAAACCCTTGTTTTTATAAAGACAGCCATGTCAGGATGGTATGGATGTGAAATATACCGCACAATCATATTCTTGATAAAAACGCCAATAAAATCTTAACTGGCGAATTGATAAAAAGCTGCTATAATACAGTGAATTACAAATTTTAGCCGGGGCAACGTTTGGAAATCTCCTATTGGTCAATCATTTATGGTCTTTTTTCATTTATTGCGGGATTTATATCTCTGGGCATTGCCATCTACCTGTCCCCCCACTGGAAAAATATCAGTGCCCGGCTGCTGACGCTGCTGGTGATCTGCATTGCAGTCTGGTCTTTTGGGTATGGCATGGAATTTTTCAGCCCTGATCTTGCCCTAAAACTGTGGTGGGTAAAAATTGAATATTTTGGTAATGTCTGGCTGGGCCCCATCCTTTTTAGTTTTATCTTGTCCATCACTCAGAAACCGTTAAAGCACCGCACCAGCTATATCCTTTTAAGTATTCTGCCTGTTATTTTTATAGCGCTTGTTTTAACCAACGACCTCCATCACCTGATGTGGGAACGCGCATGGATTGAAACCGACAGCCGGGTCGCTTTTCTGATGTATGACAGGGCCGCGTTCTTCTGGATCTACGTGGCCTACTCCTATTCTTTGATCTTAATCGCCACTGTGAGGATGGTTCGTTCATTCTCTTCGGCAACCGGCATCTTCAAAAAGCAGTTGTTTGTAATTTTGCTGGGAGTTGCCTCACCCTGGGTCGCTAATATTATTTATGTTTTCGGATTTGAAAGTCTTAAACACATTGACTTCACACCCACGGCATTTACCATCAGCGGCATCGCTTTTTTCTTTGGATTACTTCGGTACCAGATGCTGAGCCTGATTCCCCTGGCCCATGAAACCATGATCAACAGCATGGGGGACCCTGTCATAGCCGTGGACATGAGAAGCCGGGTACTGGACATGAACAAGGCTGCGATGGCCCAATGCGATACAGATTTTATTACGCCTGCACACAGTTCTCTTGAAACCTTTTTCCCATCCCTGGCCGACCTGGTTTCACAGCACCAAAGCACCGAATCAATTGAACTTGAAACCAATTTCCATGACGGGCAGGAGGCGAAAACCTGGGGATTAAGGATATTCCCGCTGCTGGGCCGCAAAAACAAACATCGAGGCCGCCTGCTGATATTAAAAGACATTACAGATAAAAAAAGAGCTGAAAATGCAGCCAAAGAAGGGGAGCGAATCCAGCGGGTAGTACTCCAGGCATCTCCCAACCCCATTGTATACTATAATCAAAACGGCGAAGTTACCTATCTGAATCCGGCTTTCACAAGGGTTTTTGGATGGACTCTGGATGAGCTTTTAGGAAAAAGAATTGACTTTGTCCCCAAAGAAAATCTTGAAGAGACAAAAGCTGCACTTAAAAAGACCATTGAAAGACCGGAGGGCAACTATGGCTTTTTAACCCGGCGGTCTACAAAATCAGGAAAAATCCTGGATGTCAGCATTAATTCAGCCATGCATCACCCCCAGGACGGTAGCCCGCCGAACATGGTCGTTAACTTCGCAGACATCACCCAGATAAAGCAGACAGAAAGAGAACTGCGTAAAACAAGAGACTACATCACAAGCATCATCAACTCTCTGCCATCCATTCTGATCGGCCTTAATGCCGAAGGCATCATTACCCAGTGGAATAAACAGGCGGAAAAACTAACCGGGGTTATGGCAACAAACGCAATCGACCACTCCATTAAGGATATTTTCCCCCAGCTGGCTGTCTTTGTGATGGATATCTATCGGATACTTGAAAGCAGAAAAGCCCAAAAAGAGACAAAACGCAATTTAACGATCAATAATAAGACAATTATCGTTGATATTGCCATCTACCCGATTATTTCCGACAGTCCGCCCGGCGTGGTCATTCGAATCGACGACATCAGCGACCGTGTAAAAATAGAAGAGATGATGATTCAGTCGGAAAAAATGATGTCCGTGGGAGGGCTTGCCGCCGGTATGGCCCATGAAATCAACAACCCGCTTGCCGGCATCATCCAGAATACCCAGGTGATCAAAAACCGACTGACCCGTCCGCTGCCCGCCAACATCCAGGCGGCCAGGGAGTGTGATGTTGCACTTGAAAAGATGAACACCTATATGGAAAAAAGAAATATTTTTACCATGATGGATCAGGTGGTCAAGTCCGGGCTGCGGGCTGCCCACATTGTTGATAACATGCTGTCGTTCAGCCGGAAAAGCGGCCAGCGAAAATCCACCCATTACCTGCATGAAATCATGGAGAGCACCATTGAGCTGGTCGGCAATGACTATAACCTGAAAAAGCGATACGATTTCCGCGCCATCAAGATCATCAGGGATTACAGCGATAATGTACCACCGGTGATCTGTGAAAAAAACAAAATCCAACAGGTACTTTTAAACATTCTAAAAAACGGGGCCGAAGCCATGGCCGAAGCCAACACTGCAGATCCGGGACTCTGTATCCGGTGTTTTAAGGACAAGGATATGGTGACGCTTGAAATCGAAGACAACGGTCCCGGCATGGATGAAAAAACAAAAAAACGGATCTTTGAACCCTTTTTCACAACAAAGGAGGTGGGCGTCGGCACCGGTCTCGGGTTGTCTGTCTCCTACTTTATCATTACCGAAAACCATGATGGTATCATGACCGTGGAGTCTTTTCTGGGCCAGGGTACCCGTTTTATCATCAAACTGCCCTACCGTCAGACAAGAAAGGGTTCTTAGTCACTGCCCCCCCGTCAAACAATATAAAGTCCATTATCGGTGTCATTCAAGGCAAACGTAATGGTTTGATCCTGTCCCACGTCTCCTTTAAGAATCGCCATGGACAAGGGATTCTCAAGCTGCTGTTGAATCAAACGTTTTAAAGGACGGGCGCCAAACACAGGGTCATATCCATTTTGGGCCAGAAAATCCATGGCCGGCGCTTCCAGATGAATCGACAAATTCCGTGTTTTCAACCGCTGGTTGAGCTGGCCAACCTGGATGGATGCGATCTGTTTAATATTGTCCCGGGTCAGGGCATGGAAGGTGATAATTTCATCAATCCGGTTTAAAAATTCCGGCCGGAACACCTCTTTTAAGGCATTGGCCACCCCTTTTTGAACGGACGCATCTTCAAGGCTGTTGATGCCGGCCTCCTGCAGGAACCGGGAACCGACATTGGACGTCATGATGATAATGGTATTGCGAAAATCCACGGTTCGTCCGTGGCCATCGGTCATGCGGCCGTCATCAAGGACCTGGAGCAGGACATTGAACACATCCGGGTGTGCTTTTTCAATCTCGTCAAACAGTATCACGCTATAGGGCCTTCGCCGGACCGCCTCGGTCAGATAGCCGCCTTCATCATACCCGACATATCCCGGAGGGGCTCCGATGAGCCGGGCCACAGAGTGCTTCTCCATATACTCGGACATATCCACCCGGACGATGGCCTGCTCGCTGTCAAAGATAAATTCAGCCAAAGATTTGGCAAGCTCTGTCTTGCCAACCCCTGTCGGCCCCATGAAAATAAAAGAGCCAATGGGCCGGTCTTCCGGCTGCAGACCGGACCGGGCGCGCCTGACAGCATGGGAGACGGCATCGATAGCCTTTTGCTGGCCTATGACCCGCTTTTTGATAACCGATTCCATGGTGACCAGTTTTTCCTGCTCACCCTTGAGCATTTTGGATACCGGGATCCCGGTCCAGACACTGACAACCTCAGCCACACCCGCTTCTTCCACATCCTCTTTGAGCATTCGTTTGTCTGACTGGAGCTCGTTTAAGGCACTCTTTTTCATCTCAAGGTCCTGATCAAGGCGGACCATGGTGTCATAACGGATCTGGGCCACCTTTTCAAGATCCCCGTTTCTTTCTGCCATGTGAGCTTCTGTCTGGAAACGATCCATCTCTTCACGGATATCGCCGATATCGGATATCAGCTGTTTTTCGGAGTCCCAGTGCAATTTCAAGGGCCCGGTCTCTTCCCTCATGCCGGCAATTTCTCGATCAAGATTTTCCAGCCGTTCAACAGAGGCACGGTCTTTTTCCTTTAAAAGGGCCTGGCGTTCTATCTGCGCCTGGGTAATTTTACGCTGGATCTCATCAATGGCCCGGGGCATGGAATCAATCTCGATCCGCAGGCGGGAGGCACACTCGTCAATTAAATCAACCGCCTTATCGGGCAGAAACCTGTCGGCAATATACCGGTTGGACAGGGTGGCGGCAGCCACAATGGCCGAGTCCTTGATCCGGATACCATGGTGGACCTCATACTTTTCCTTTAACCCCCTGAGGATGGAGATGGTATCTTCAACCGTGGGCTCCTTTGCCAGGACCGGCTGGAAACGCCGCTCAAAGGCGGCATCCTTTTCTATATATTTCCTATATTCGTTCAAGGTGGTGGCGCCCACGCACCGCAATGTCCCCCGGGCAAGGGCCGGTTTGAGCATATTGGACGCATCCACAGACCCTTCGGCAGCGCCTGCTCCCACCACGGTATGAAGTTCATCTATAAAAAGTACTATCTCACCTTCAGCAGCCTCTACCTCTTTGAGTACGGCTTTAAGCCGCTCTTCAAACTCACCGCGAAACTTGGCCCCGGCCAGAAGAGATCCGATGTCAAGGGCAATCACCTGCCGGTCTTTTAAAGCACCGGACACATCCCCTTCCACTATCCTCTGGGCCAGGCCTTCAACGATAGCAGTTTTACCCACACCCGGCTCCCCGATCAATACAGGGTTGTTTTTCCGGCGCCTGGACAATACCTGGACAATTCTGCGTATTTCATCATCCCTGCCGATCACCGGATCCAGCTTTCCTTCCCGGGCAAGGGCGGTCAAATCCCTGCCAAATTTTTCAAGGGCCTGGTATTTTTCCTCCGGGTTATTATCGGTCACCCGCGTGTTTCCACGAATATCTTTGAGAACAGTTAAAACCGCATCTTTGACCACGCCATGGCTTTTCAGCATTTGGGACACACCCTTGGGTGATTCGATCAGCGCCAGCAAAAGATGTTCCAAGCTGACATACTGGTCTTTCATGTCACGCGCTTGGGAAAATGCCTGGTCCAGCACTTTTTTCCCATCCCCTGAAAGATATACTGAGCCTGCCCCGGATACGGTTGGCAGCCGTTCAAGGGCCTGTTTGACGTCCCTTTTAAGCATATCAACTGGAATGCCGATTTTCTGCAAAATAGACATGACAACGCCGTGTTCATCTTCAAGCATTGCCGTGACCATATGAATCGGTTCAATGGCCTGGTTGCCATATTCCTCTGCCTGTTCCTGTGCCGATTGTAACAATTCCTGGGATTTTACGGTAAATTTGTCAAGTCTCACAATGGACCTCCATTTGTTCATTATTTTTTACACTTTGACACATAAAGTAATGCAAATTGTTCGCACGTCAAGAACCCTGAGAAAATATTCTCAACAACGGCCTTTTGTCCTCAATGCCGGGACTTTTGTAAGATATCAAGGCCAACATTTTTTAAGGCATTACCCCCGGGGTTTGGCATTGACACATCCCACTTTGTGGTATATCTTTGGTGAGTTAATTGAATATTAATCTTAATTGTATTGGTATAAAAGGCAAATGGAAAGCAGTCAAATTAAAACGATCAGGGCACGGTTGAATAAAACGCAAAAGGAACTGGCGCAGCTCCTTGGAATATCCATTAAGGCCATTCACAGCTACGAGCAGGGATGGCGGAAAATCCCCCACCACGTGGAGCGACAGCTCCTCTTTCTTTTGTCCCGAACAATCCTTAACAACGGTAAAGTCTCCAGCAAGTGCTGGGACATTTTAAATTGTCCGGACAAACGGCAGAAAAAATGCCCGGCATATGAGTTTAAAGCCGGCGATCTTTGCTGGTTCATCAACGGCACCAAGTGCAGTGGTCAGGCGCATAATTCCTGGGAAGACAAAATGGAAGAATGCCGGCCCTGTAAAGTGTTTAAAAGTTTCTTTGAAAAAAGCATATAAAGGATAAGCACCACCCATGGATGATTTTTATATCAACACCGTTTGCCAGACTGAACGGGAAAATGCATCTGAGCACCGAAAGGTTTTACCCGGCGTCATCAACAAAGTCCTCTCCTCCATGGAAGACGAAACCTGTTTTGCGCACATCGGCGATGAACCGATCCATTTTACCACATCTGTGAAAGAGATGATCGACAAATTCAGGGAAGTGCTCTTTCCCGGATATTTTTCAAAAGAAAAAATTGATGGCGCCAATATGGTATACAACCTGGGACAGGTGCTGTCCCAGCTCTATGATATCCTGTCCGAACAGACCATTCATGTCTTAAGGCATGACTGCCTAAGGTATGGTCAGACCTGTTCTGAATGTGAAAGCAGCGGCAATGATATTGCCATGGAAGTTATCCGCGCCATCCCCGCATTGAGAGTCTCGCTGGCCCAGGATGTCCAAGGCGCCTATGACGGAGATCCGGCAGCCAAAAGCCATGATGAGGTTATTTTTTCATATCCGGGACTCTATGCCATTACCGTCTATCGAATCGCCCACATCCTGTACAATCTTAACGTACCGCAGCTGCCCCGTATCATGACCGAATATGCCCACTCTCTCACCGGCATCGACATCCATCCGGGGGCAAAAATCGGAGAACGCTTTGTTATTGATCACGGCACCGGTATTGTCGTGGGCGAAACCAGTGTGATCGGCAATAATGTGAGAGTATACCAGAATGTAACCATCGGCGCCCTGTCCCTGCCGCCCAATGCCGGAGAAAAACTTCGCGGTGCCAAGCGGCACCCCACCATTGAAGACGATGTAATTATCTATTCGGGCGCGACCATTCTTGGGGGCGAAACCATCATCGGCGCCCGGTCCGTTGTCGGGGGAAATGTCTGGCTGACCCGTTCGGTCCCGGCGGACACCAAAGTATTTATCGAATCCCCCCGCCTTATTTACAAGTACCAGGAATCCCAGGAGGAACCTTTTTATGACTACCAAATCTGATATAACCCGCACCTGCGGAAATACACCCTTGATCCATCTAAAGCAGGCCAGCCGTGAAACCGGTGCCGACATTTATGGTAAATGTGAATTTTTCAATCCCATTTCCAGTGTCAAAGACAGAATCGGCCTTGCCATGATCGAAGATGCCCTTGAAACCGGCAAAGTCAAACCCGGAGACACCATTGTGGAACCCACCAGTGGCAATACCGGCATCGCCCTTGCCTTTGTGGCCCGGGTAAAGGGGCTGAAACTGATATTGACCATGCCGGAAACCATGAGCCTTGAACGCAGGCAGCTGTTGAAACATCTGGGCGCAACCCTTGTGTTGACCGAAGGTCCCAAAGGTATGAAAGGGGCCATTGCAGAGGCGACCAAAATAGTTGAGCAAACTCCCGGGGCCTTTATGCCGAACCAGTTTTCTAACCCGGCCAACCCAGAGATACACCGGAAAACCACGGCCCTTGAGATCTGGGAAGATACAGACGGCCGGGTGGACATCTTTGTTGCCGGCGTTGGCACCGGCGGCACCATCACAGGGGTATCAGAAGTCTTGAAACAAAAAAAACCAGATATCAAATCAATCGCCGTGGAACCGGCTGATTCCCCGGTGATATCCGGCGGAAGCCCCGGGCCCCATAAGATCCAGGGGATCGGTGCCGGATTCATACCGGAGAACCTGAACGTGGACATCTTAGATGAAGTGGTTACCGTGGACAATGAAGCGGCATTTCAGGGAGCCAAAGAGCTCTCCCTTCAGGAAGGTATCCTGTGCGGCATCTCTTCAGGTGCTGCCTTTCATGCAGCCGTAACCGTTGCCAAAAGGCCTGAGAACAAAGGTAAAACAATTGTTTTTGTCATTTGTGACACAGGTGAAAGATACCTGAGCACCGACCTTTTTAAATCTTCCCCACAATAGTTTTAAGTATTTTGCAGACTCCTGTTTCCATGGAACAGGAAGTCTGCTCTATAGCAGTTTTTATATTAACGTTCCGATTGAAAAAAGTATGTGCCGTTCCGGATAGGGTAAAAGTTTTCACTCATGTATGCCGGAGCATCTTTCAGCCTCGAAAATCGTCCATGATTTTCTCCGAGGGAAATCCCTTCTCCTGCGGCGTCCTGCCACCCGAAGGGATTTAATCCGTGAAAACATTCACCCCATCCTACACTCCATCTCCCTAACAATATTTTCCGTACAAAAGGAACATCTTTTTGAAGACCGCTATAACATCAAACGGGATCTGCCTGTCATTAAATTTGTTTTCATTTCTCCGGGTTTGGGGTATATTTCCATTTTTTAAAATCACTGACTTTTGGGATACAAAATGAAACGAATCTGTGTATATTGCGGCTCCAGTCCGGGCGCACACCCTGACTATTTAAAAATGGCTGCCCGGCTTGGCAGACAGCTTGCCCAAAAAGAGATCCAACTGGTATACGGCGGCGGTAATGTCGGCATGATGGGCGCGCTGGCAAATGAGGCTTTTAAAAACAAAGGACATGTCACCGGCATCATTACCCGGCGATTGATTGACATGGAAGTGGCGTTTACGGAACTTTCAGATCTCAGAGTCGTGGATACCATGCATGAAAGAAAAGCCATGATGGCGGACCTGGCCGACGGATTTATCGCGCTTCCGGGCGGGTTCGGCACCCTGGATGAGATGTTCGAAGTATTGACCTGGTCCCAGCTCAACATCCATAAAAAACCGTGCGGGTTCCTGAACGTGAACCACTATTTTGACAAACTGCTTGAATTTATCGATCATATGATCTCCCAGGCGTTTGTCAGTGACAGCTGCAAATCCCTGATTCTAACGGACAAGATCCCGGAAGGGCTGATCGACCAGTTCAAAAATTATCAGTCCCTGTTCACTGATAAGGCGCAATGGGCCAAAGCCATGGCAGAAAAGAAAAAGTCCGCTGTCTGAAAAAGTCAGAAATTTCCGAATTATTGATCCACAATCCCTGATATCGTTCTATACCCGATATCCCTGGCTGATTCTTCAGACAGCTGTCCCAGGATGTTTCTGAATGAATTCATGATCCGTGCGGTTTGCTGATACCGTTTTTTTTGCGCCCCCATATCGCTGCCGATCATAAGCCGCTTTGAATAGTCCTCAAACAGCGTTTTCCACTCGGGCAGCAGCAGCCCGTCGGAGGTGGTTATCTTTCTGTGACGTTTTTTGGTTTTATCTGCGATCACCGACAGATCCGCATACAGATTGGGATGTTCATCCAGCATGCTTCGGATAAGCCCGTGGTCGGCATACCCGCAATGGGCCCAGATAATTTTTGCCTGCCTGTTATGTGACAGTGCCGATGAAAGCTCTTTGTGATAGGGTGCGTCCACATGGACGGTAACCGCAAAATGATATGTCGCTGCCATGTCATATATTTTAAGCATCACAGGATCATCCGGCGGTACATGGACACCAGACGGTGCAAACTTGATCGGGTGAAGCCGCAGCAGATGCTCGCCAAAACCACTGTAGAACCCTGTTTCCAATTCGCCCTGGGCCGATATCAGGCTTGACTGTGTCATCTGCTTTTTGTTGGCTTCCTTATAATAGACGTATGGGCTTAAAAAAGGGATAATCCTGCTGCCATATCTTTTTTTGGCATCCTTTAAGGTGACTGGATCGGCAAGCAGTACGATTCTGTCTACTTTAGCCTGATCCAGTATTGTCATAAGACCATCCACGGTAATAACACCCGGTGTAAAATGAGCGTGGGCATCAATGAGCGGTCCCTGGTAGGGGGAAACCGCCGGGGAAACATTCTGACTGGTCTGCGTGCTCACGCAGCCGAAAAGCCAGATTGCTACGAAAAAAAACAGACCCTGTAAAAGATTGAGGCGTTTCATACGATTTCTCCTTATGACGATTGCATGATACTTTTTGAATGATATTCAGAAGCTGGAACGACAGATAATTGTAATGATACCCCAATCAGCCATTTTCGCCAACAGGTAATTTGAACCCGTCTGCCAGTTCAGTGGAGTCCTGGGAAAAAGAGTGTGGTTTTCGAAAGAAAGCCCTTAAAGCAATTGCCGTTTTTTAAGCAATGGGACCGGATCCACGATGTGGCGGGGGAACCATTTTTTATGGTCCTCTTCACCTAGAGCCATGGAAAGCAACTCACTGAAATGGAGCACCGGGATGGGGTCCTCCACTGTGCATCGGATCTCCAGATTCAAATGGCACATGGAGCAGGATGTAACAAGACATTCGGCCCCAGCCTCCATGGCTTTTGATACGACCCTGTTGACCACATTCTCGGCGATTTTTGGTTTGGCTGCCGACAGGTAGGTGCCGCAGCAAAGCTTGGCATAGCCGTATGAGATCATGTCAGCGCCCAGGCGAGACAATGTTTTTTCCATGATACCGTTGTAGTCCTGCTCGTGGCGAAGATCCGGCGGCATTGAAAGCATGCAGCCGTAATATGGCGCCACTTTCAACTGGTTTAATTTTGTTTTTGGATCCTGGATATAATCTTCCAGAACAATCCGGTCAAATATTTCAAAGAAGTGAATTATCTCAAGGGAATCATTAAAAGGTCCCCAGGTCGCTTCATAACCCTCTCGAAGATCGGGGTTGTTTTTAATGGCCAGATATGAAGATTTCAAGCGGATCAGGCAACTGGGGCAGGCAATGAGCAATGGCCTGCCTTTAGGTGCAAGAGAGATATTTCGTGCGGGCAGATTTTTAGCCACCGTATGATTGATACTGTGTGCCGAAGAAGACCCACAGCAGTTCCAATCGTCAAGCTCAACCAGTTTTATCCCGACTTTCTCACAAAATTTCAGCAAAGACGCTGTATTTTCGTGGCCGGACGCTTTTAGGGAACATCCCGGAAAAAAGGAAAACTCCATAGCTGCGGCAGGGCTGGATATTTTATTTTTCAAAGATTTTTCCAATGGCAGCCTTGTCCTTAATTTTTGACGGGGTGAGATCCAGTTTACGCTTTTTTAACATCTTAAGACCCATGCCCATATCACTTAACAGATCAAGGGTTTTGAGCTTATACCGCATCATGATCTCAAGCTTATGGGTACGTCCGTATTTTTCAACCGTATTGAGCACTTCCTCATGGAAATGAAGGATATCAGGTTCGGCAACCTTAATCCCCTTTTCCATGGCCATATACCGCAGTGCATCCATAACCCCCGGGATATCGATGGCCATGGGGCAGGCAGAACTACAGGTATTACACCCGACACAGACCCATATGGTACTGCTTTCAAGAGCCTGATCCTCCAGGCCCATCTGGACAAGCCGCAATATCTGGTTGGGGGAATAATCCATGCCCTCAATAAAAGGGCAGCCGTTTGCGCAGGTTCTGCACTGCATGCAGGCATTAAAATTAATATCCGATACCTTTTTAAGGTGTGCGGCAAGATCCTGGTGACCATCCCCCAGCTTGATCATACTACCTTACCGTCTTTCCAGAAAGGCGACATGGCTCTGAGCCGTTCTATGGTCGGGATCATGGTGGCAACGATATGGTCCATCTCTTCTTTGGTATTGTAGTGGGACAGTGAAAACCTAATGGATCCGTGGGCGCTTTTAAACGGCACTTCCATGGCCATGAGCACATGGGACGGGTCCAGGGAGCCCGATGTACACGCCGAACCGGATGAGGCACAGATACCTTCCCTGTCCAGCATGAGCAGGATGGATTCGCCTTCAACCGCATCAAACCCGATGGATAACGTATTGGGCAGACGCTGTTCAATATCGCCGTTTACGGATGTTCCGGGAATTTTTTCAAGCAGCTGGGCCTGAAGATAGTCCCTTAACTCGCGCACACTGGTATTCATGGTGGGCAGGTATTCTTTGGCCAGCTGACACGCCTTTCCAAGGCCGATAATGGATACCGTGTTTTCAGTACCGCCGCGTCGGCCTTTTTCCTGGTGACCGCCGACCATAAACGGGGAAAATTTGAACCCCTTTTTTACGAATAGAACACCAATTCCCTTTGGGGCATGGATCTTATGGCCGGACATGGACAACATGTCCACGCCTGTTTTCTTAACATCAATGGGCACCTTACCGGCTGCCTGGACCGCATCGGTATGAAACAAAATCCCTTTTTCATTGGCTTTTTTGGCGATTTCTTCAATGGGAAACAACACCCCGGTTTCATTATTGGCCCACATCAGGGAAATGATGGCCGTATTATCGGACATGCTTTTGTAGAGCAGATCCAGATCAAGCAGACCCTTTTTATCCACCGGTACAAAAGTAACCTCGTACCCTTTTTTATCTCTTAAATACTTGTACAGATTATTGATGGCCGGATGTTCCACATTGGAGGTAATGATATGCTTTTTCTCCGGGAACGCCCTAATAGCAGCATAGATGGCTGAGTTATCACTTTCCGTACCACAGCTGGTGAATATGATCTCTTCAGGATCTGCATTGATTAAATCGGCAACCTGCTGGCGCGCATCAACAACTTTTTGACCAACCTGGTCTCCAAAGGTATGCATGGAAGAAGGATTTCCGTAAAGCTGCCCAAAATAGGGAAGCATCTCTTCAATTACTTCGTCTGCGACTTTCGTGGTGGCATTATTATCCGTATATACCGTTTTCATTGATTGCCTTATCCTTTTGCTTTAACCGACTCAATCACTTCTTCAATTCGCTCCAGACACTTACCGCAACCGCCGCCAGCCTTCAGATAATTGGTGACATCATCCGTTGTCTCAAGGTCGTTTGTTTTTACCGCATCAATGATTTCAAGATCGGTAACATCAAAGCATTCACACACCATTTCTCCAGGTTTTTCAAGAATCTGAATTCCCCTGAAATTGGCAATGGCTTTTTTTAATGCCGACTGTCCCATGACCGAACAGTGCATCTTTTCTTTGGGAAGTCCCCCTAAATAATCGGAAATATCATCATTGGTGATTTTGGCGGCTTCATCCAGGGTCATTCCCTTGATGATTTCCGTCAGCGCCGAAGAGGATGCCACGGCACTGGCGCAGCCAAAAGTCATAAACGTCGCATCTATGATTCTTTCATTCTCATTCACTTTTAAAAACAATTTCAAAGCATCTCCGCAGTTTAAAGAACCGGTTTCGCCAACCGCATTGGCACCTTCCAGTTCACCCACGTTGCGTGGTTTTAAAAAATGCTCTTTTACCTTATCTGTATAATCCCACATAACAACTCCTTCATTCATTTTCACAGGATTGATTTATCAATCAAAAAACGTTTAAGCCTAAAATACTACAGAGTGGTAGATTGTCAATGAAGCGGGCAGGTTTTTTTATCCATCCAAGTCTACCTCAATTTTTTGGCCGATACAAATCATTTCCGGGGTGATGACTACATCCCTTGTCACTATTTCAACACCGTTTTTTACAGCCTGCCGTAATTTTTCCCCATACACAGGGTCAATGGCATCTGCCGGTCTGAATTTTATCGCATCCGTTCTCTGGATTAAATAAAAGATGACCCCCCGATGTCCCGATGCCACAAGGTCTTCAAGCTCCTGCAAATGCTTTTGCCCCCGTGTGGTAACGGCATCGGGAAACATGGCCACCGAATCTTCCACCAGGGTGCAGTTCTTGATCTCGACATAGCACTTTTCATCTTCTCCGCTTTGCAAAAGCAGATCAAGCCGGGTGTGTTCACTGGTTTTAACCTCTGCCCGGACTGAATCATACCCTGAAAGCTCCTCAATCAGATTATTTTCCACGGCCAGCTTCACCAGCCGGTTGGGCACCATGGTATTGATCCCGATCAAGGTCTCCGGTGCCTGGATCAACTCCCAGGTATTAGGATATTTCCGCTTGGGGTTATCACTGGTCGACAGCCAGACAGGCGCACCCTCTATGGCACATCCCTTCATGGAGCCCGAGTTGGGGCAGTGCACCGTAACAGCATCTCCTGTATCAATTTTAACATCTGCTAAAAAACGTTTATACCGTTTAATCAGTCTGCCACGAATCAATGGCGGCATCACATATCCTGTTGGTTTTGGTTTGTTCAATGGCGAACCAGCCCTTTCAATGTTTCCATGTTTAATTCCTCCCGGATGCCAAACCGGGTAAGACAAAAATCATATTTTATTGGATCATTTTTTTCCAGTGTCCTGAACCCTTTTGTAATCTCAAGGGCAGTTTTTAAATCCGCGCTCTTTCTTTTGGTAAACCCCAGTATGGTGCCGGCCGTGTGCATGTGCCGGTCCAGAGGGACGATCAGCCGGGAGGCAGGTACCGTATCCCAGCATCCTAAGTCTACCCTGTCCTTTCTCACCATCCACCGCAAAAAAAGATGGCTTCTTTTGCAGGCACTTTTTTTACAAGGGTCTGCCAGCAGGTGCCCAATACCATTATTGTCTCGAATCTGGTCAGACAGGTATTGCAGTCCGGACAATATTGTCTCATCGCCTTTGGCAATCCCTGCATTAAAACAATTCTCAAGCGATTCAAATTTTTTTAACACACTTCTTAAGCCTGTCAACAGGCCCACCAGATCCTTGTCATCGGCAAACCGGTAACGAAATCCCGTAAACATTCCCTTTAAATCTTTTCGGGTACAGCCTGATAAAAATCCGGCCGGATCCGGCCCAAGGGCTTTCAGGATGCGGTCAACGGTTGTCATTATCATCTGAACCCTGCCATAGGCAAAACAGGCGGCGATAAACCCCACAAGCTCCCGGTTGGCCCGGTCCGTGTACTGATGCACAAACAGTAAGGGATCCGGATCAATATAGCGGTATCGGTTATATTTTTCGTATAGGCCGTCCAGTCTTTTTTTAAGCTTTAAAATAACAATTAATCCTTTTTATTCACCTGGTTTGTCTTTTATAGTATGATATAAGCAATAACAGGGCCACGGCAGCCGGGTATCAGAACAACATTTCACTCATTTTACCGGTCGCTTTGAGTTCACGGGGGAGAGATTGAACAAAAACAGCAGGAGATCCATCCAAAAAAGGCTGATCTGGTTATCTATCCTGATTGCTATGGGCAGCATGGCTTTTCTGATCTTTTTTCATCAATCTTTTTCCAAAAGCCTGCAGCAGGAAAAAAAGGCCCAGTCAAAGCACCTGTCCGAGGTCGGCATCGGGGTGATCACCTATTTTTACAACCTGTCCAAAACCCGCGGCATGAACGCTGCCGCTGCCCAGAAACTGGCCATGAATGCCCTTGAATCAGCCACATACAAAGACAATGGCTATTTTTGGATCAACAGTGGAGAAGCCATCCTGCTCATGCAGCCCTATACGCCCGACCTAGTTGGAATCAACCAGATCGACTGGACCGATATCAACCATAAATATATCTTCCGGGAATTTGTCAAAAAAGCCAAAAGCGGGGGCGGCTGGGTGGATTATTACTGGCCCAAACCCAAAACCAAAAAAGAGTATCCCAAAATATCCTATGTTGCCTATTTTGAGCCATGGAACTGGGTCCTGGGCACTGGTGTATACCTTGATGACATGCAGAAGAATGTGTCATCCGCCGTGTTTAAAGCATCGGGGATATTTGTTGTTTTATATGTCATCTATATCGGTATCGCCATTTTGGCTGCCAATTATTTTGTGGGGCAGCTTTCCGAAATGACGATCCGGGACACCCTGACCAGCCTCCACACCAAGCGGTTCTTAAAAGAAATCCTGCCCTCTTTGATTAAAAAAAAAGAGCGGGAGGATCAATTGCACCTGGCAGCCATCTTTATGGACATCGATTTTTTCAAAAAGATCAACGACACCTATGGCCACGCCTGCGGGGATCGTGTCCTTAAAACAGTCGCAACCGCCATACAGGACACTGTGCGGCCGGACGATGCCTGCATTCGCTTCGGCGGCGAAGAATTTGTTATTGTGGGATTCTTTAACGACAAATCCGAGGCCATCCAATGTGCCCAGCGAATCCGAAAAAAAATATCCCACATCCCCTTAAGCCATAAGACCATTGATTTTAATATCACCATCAGCGCCGGAGTCGCCTTTTTCAGACATGGGAAGGAATCATTCGAGGATACCCTGAAGCGTTCAGACCACAGACTTTACAAAGCCAAAGAGGCCGGAAGAAACCAGGTGATTTCATGATATCCCGAGTTTGCATCATTTGACCTTTAAAATAATACGGGCGGACAGGGACCGGATCGCTTTTTTCAAAAACAGTTATTTTTTTGCAAAGTCCATTTTTTTTTGTATCATGCTCAGGAATTGCCAAGTTCATTGATTTGCCTGATTGCAGACAAACGCATCCGGATTCTTTCAATCCATTTAAGGATAATTCATGAACGCAAAACCCAGCTATGAAGAACTTGAAAAACAGGTTGAACAATTAACGCGCCGTGATCGTCAGCTTTCCAGGAAAAAAAAAGAGACAGAACAAAGGCTGGCCACCCTGATCGACAACATTCCCGGCACAGCCTATCGATGCCTGTGTGACGAGAACTGGACCATGCTGTATGTAAGTTCCGGGTGTGAACAATTGACAGGCTTTCTGCCTTCCGAACTCATATCCAACAAAGCCATCGCCTATAATGAATTAATCCTGCCCCAGGACCGCAGACATGTAAGTGATACGATCATGGAAGCCGTGGCACAGCAACAACCATTTACGGTTGAATATCGGATCACGGATAAAAATAAAAACATCAAATGGGTATGGGAAAAAGGAATTGCCGTCAAGGAAAACAAGGAGAGCCCGGCCATCCTGGAAGGGTTTATCCATGATATCTCCGGCAAAAAACAATCTGAAACAGAACTGGTTCAAAGAGAGGCTATGCTCAGTGGGATCCTTAATGCCATGCATTCCGGTGTTCTCCTGGTGGATCAGGACGGCACTATTATTTTCGCCAATGAACGAATGACCGAACTGTTTGGTTATGGTCCACAGGATCTTATCGGTAAAGGATATGCCGCACTTACCCATGGGTCTGAAACCGCCGAGGCAAAAACGAAAATGTTCCAGCTGATAAAGGGTGAAATTGATCTGGTGTCCCTTGAGCGGCGCTATCAACGCAAAGACAAATCGACTTTTCCCGGCCATCTTTCCGGACGAAGGCTCTACCGGCCGGACGGCACATTCTGGGCCCTGGTCGGGGTACTCACTGATATTTCTGGGAAGAAGAAAACACAGAATGCCCTGATTGAATCTGAAACCAGGCTCAGGGCCCTTGTGAACGCAGTTCCGGATCTTATATGGCTTAAAGATCAAAATGGTGTCTACCTGGGCTGTAATAAAACTTTTGAACGCTTTTTTGGTGCAAAGGAATCGGAGATTATTGGGAAAACCGATTATCATTTTGTAGATAAAGATCTGGCGGATTTTTTTATGGAACATGACCGAAAAGCCGTGGCCGCCGGGCGCCCCAGCATCAATGAGGAGAGCCTCACCTTTGCTGAGGACAATTATCACGGCATGTTTGAAACCATTAAAACCCCGATTCTCGGTCCCGAAGGTCACACGATCGGTGTACTTGGAGTTGCCAGGGATATAACCGCCCGAAAAAAAACAGAGGACGCTTTATTGTTGTCCAGACAAAAGCTTTCGCTTCATCTGCTTCAGACCCCGCTGGCTGTCATGGAACTTGATTTGAACTTTCATATAAGCTCCTGGAATCCTGCGGCTGAAAAAATTTTCGGGTATAGTGAGAAAGAGATATTAGGGCAGCATGTCGCAATTCTTGTACCCAAAGAGGATTGGAAGTACATTGAAACCACATTCAATAAACTAATCATCAAAAAAGGGGGAAACCGCAACACCAATCGTAACATTAACAAAAAAGGAGAGATTCTTTTTTGCGAATGGTTCAACACACCTATTGTTAACGAATCCGGAAAAATAATCGCTTTTGTTTCTTTGGGACAGAATATTACAGGTCGTAAAACAGCTGAAGAAAAATTGCGTGTTAATGAAGAGCGATATCGAGAGCTGTTCGAAAACATGACCAATGGTGTAGCCGTCTATTCGGTTGAAAGCAACGGGGACCGGTTTATCTTCAAAGACTTCAACACTGCGGCAGAAAGGATCACTCTTATAGAGCGGAGCAAGGTAATTGGGAAAGATGCTGCAAAAGCATTTCCCGGACTTGCGCCAGCCGGGATCATTGATGCGTTTCGCCAGGTATACAAAACCGGCAAAGCACAATTTCTGCCGACCATATACTACCAGGATACAACTCTCAGTTTATGGGTAGAACACAATATTTACAAGCTGCCTTCCGGAGATATTGTCTCGGTGTTTAATGATGTCAGTGATAAAAAAAAGGCAAAACAGGAACTCCAGGTCGAGCGGGACAAACTCCAAAGCATCATCAACGGCATGGGGGATATGCTGTATATTGTTAACAAAGACTATCAGATCGAATTTCAGAACAACCTGTTTCATGAAAAATTTGGGAATCTGCTCAGAAAAAAATGCTACAGGCATATTTTCGGGCTGGACCAGCCCTGCCATTTCTGCCGCATGACAGCATGTCTCGGTGACAACAGTATCCATCATTCAGAAACCAAAACCATGCAGAACAAAAGCTATGAGATCAGTTTTTCACCCTTTCAGGAAGCCCGGGAAGAAGCCAAAACAGCTATTTTACTCAGGGATGTCACTGAAAAAAGGACCCTGCAGGCGGAGGCCATGCGGGCAGGTCACCTGGCCTCCCTGGGTGAACTTGCCGCCGGCGTTGCACATGAAATCAATAACCCTGTTACCGGAATCATCAGTATTGCCGAGATTTTATCTGACAAGTTTGAAGACCTGGGCGGTGAACGAAAAATTCCCGAGCGCATTATCAATGAGGCAGAACGCATCAGCCGGATTGTAAAAAACCTGCTGTCTTTTGCCCGGATAAAAAAAGATGAGCACAGCCTTGTCAATATCAACCGGATTCTGGAAAAAACCCTTGAACTGGCCGAAAAACAGATTTTCAAGGACGGCATTCATCTGTCTGTCACCCTTAAGGGCAGCCTGCCTGACATCAAAGCCAATGACCATGAAATACAGCAGGTTTTCATGAATCTCATCAGCAATGCCCGTTATGCGCTTAACAAAAAATATCCGGATGCTGACAAAAATAAACAGTTGGAAATAACAACCCAGCTCATTGAGACTGAGCACGAAAAACATGTTCGCATCGTATTTCACGACCACGGTATGGGAATATCACGCAATATTTTGCATGCCATCACCAATCCCTTTTTCTCCACCAAGCCCCCGGGTGAAGGAACCGGTTTAGGTCTTTCCATCAGTCATGGTATCGTTAACAATCACGGGGGGAAATTATTATTCAGCAGCCGGGAAGGTAGGTATACAAAAGTCACCGTTGATTTGCCGGTCAATTATCTTGATTCCCAAAACGAGGTTCCCAAAAAGGATATAGATTAATGGAACCGCCTGAGCGCAATCATGCTTCAGTACCAGGGGGTTTCACACCGAAAATATAGAAACCGGCATTATAGTTTTGGAATATATTTTTTTCCAATTTACCGTAAACAATCAATACAAAGGGAATTATGAAACAGGAAATACTGATTGTTGATGATGAGGAAAACATCCGTTTTGCATTTGAAATTATGCTGACGGAACAAGGCTATGACGTCTTTACGTCCAAAGATTATCACTCGGCCGTGTCAATGCTTGACAAACGCAGCCCGGATCTGGTCATTACCGATATTATTCTGGGCGGCCACACCGGCATTGATCTTCTGTCCGAAATTAAAAAAAGAAAGTTAAACTGTCCGGTCATCATGATCACGGGAGAGCCCAACATTGAAACGTCGGCCGAGGCAGTAAGGCTGGGAGCCTTTGACTATGTCCCAAAGCCCATCCGAAGGGAAACCCTGCTGAGGATAGCCGGCCACGCATTGATGCATAAAGCCCTTTTGGAAAAAAAAAGGCAGCTGGAGAAGGATAACCTGACGGTCCGGAAAAACATGGAAGCCATCTTCGGCAGCTTAAGAGACGGTGTCATCACTGTTGATGATCAGCTTAAAATTATTGAGGCCAACCCGGCCGTTGGAACCATTTGCGGTATGTCTGTTAAAAATATTATCGGCCGGCAATTTGATACTAAATTAACCCAATGCAACGGTGCCTGCATTGATATCCTCACCAGGACGCTTCAATCCGGCCGGGGTGTTGAAGATGTCCGTATTGAATGTGGTTCCGAAGAGCCGTCAAGAAAGGTAGTCAAGCTGACCAGCACGCCGTTGCAGTCCGACGGTATTAACTTTTCCGGCGCCGTTCTGGTGGTTCGGAACGTGACCAAACTTGTCACCCTTGAAAAAAAATTAAAAGAGCGCTCTCAATTTCACCACATGATCGGAAAAAGCCGCAGAATGCAGGAAATCTACACCCTTGTTGAAAACCTGTCAGACACTGACAGTACCGTTCTGATCACCGGAGAAACCGGGACCGGCAAAGAGCTCATTGCAAATGCCATCCATCATAACAGTCTTCGAAGGAAGCATCCGTTTGTCACGGTTAACTGCAGTGCCTTGTCTGAGAACCTGTTGGAAAGTGAATTGTTCGGCCATGTTAAAGGTGCTTTTACCGGTGCTGTTAAAGATAAGAAAGGCCGTTTCGAAATGGCTGAAAAAGGAACCCTGTTCCTGGATGAAATCGGTGACATCTCTCCTTTGGTGCAGTTAAAGCTATTGAGGGTTCTCCAGGAAAAAGAGTTTGAAAAAGTCGGGGATGCTACCCCGATCAAGGCCGATGTCAGGGTTCTGGCCGCAACGCACCGTGATCTGAAAGAAAAGGTTCACACCGGGGAGTTCAGAGAAGATCTCCACTACCGCATTAAAGTAGTTGAAGTGCCGTTGCCAAAACTGATGGAGCGAAGGGATGACATCCCTTTGCTGGCTCGTCATTTTTTGAATATGTTCAACAATCAGTTCAAAAAACAGATCAAGGGCTTTGAGAACCAGGTGGTCAAGACCTTTATGCAGTACAACTGGCCGGGGAATATCCGGGAGCTTGAGCATGCGGTTGAACACGGGTTTGTTTTGTGTCAGGATGATCGGATCGGATTCGAACATCTGCCGGTGGAATTACGCCATCATGTCGGTTCACCGCCTCCCGAAAAAAAGGGCGCTAATGGGATCACCAAAGAGGTCATCCTTGATGCGCTTGCAAAAACCGGATGGAACAAGGCCAAGGCCGCCCGTATTCTGGGTATTGGCAGACGAACCATTTACCGGAAAATAGATACCTTTCATATCATCCCCCCAACAGACGAACAATAAGATAAAAAAGTGTGCCAGACACATAAGCGAGCCGCCCGTTTGTGTGCCAGGCACACTTAACATTTACTTCTCCCACCGCAAACCCGGCAACCCATCCAAACCATAACCATCTAAAAATAAAAAAGATATAACCAAATCGTTATTAATTTATCCTGTCTGGCACAAGTCTTGATAATTAGAAAACCAATTCTAATTTTTTGTTAAGGGACCAGACTATGACCAATGTATTGATAGTGGATGATGAGGAGACCATTCGGTTCTCTTTTGAATCAATACTCACTGATGCGGGATATACCGTCATGACCGCCGCCACACTGAATGAAGCCAAGAACAAGGTTGATTCCAATGATTTCGATGTGGCTGTCATTGACAGGCTTCTGGCTTCGGATGATGGTCTGACTCTGGCGGAGTATATACATAAAACCCGCTCTTTTTGCACAACCATTATGATCTCTGCATTTCCCACGTTCAAATCAGCTGCAGCCGGGTTTAATCATGATCTGTTTGCCTATCTGCAAAAGCCTGTAAAGAAAGATTCACTTTGCAGGGTTATCAAGGCTGCCGCCAATCAAACCCGGAAAAAAAAGGGGTTTTCCGGCCTTGAGAAACAATTGATTCAGGCCCAGAAAATGGCGTCTGTCGGCATGCAGGCCGGCAGCACACTTCACGATTTCAACAACCTTTTTATGGCCATAGACGGTTTTACGGACATGGCCGCCAAAGGCGGATCTTCTGAACATATTGAAAAGATCAGACAGATCAGCCAGCAAGGCAAAAAACTATCTGGCGATTTTTTAGGATTTCTCACCCAGACTTCCCAAGAACCTGTCTGTGTTTCAGTCAAGTCCCTGATTAAAGATGCTCTGGCTCTGCTCAGGATAATGATACCTAAAACCGTGTGTATCCGGGAACATAGTTCCCATACTGATGCATTTGTCCGTGTTCATCCGAACCGTATTGAACAGGTCTTCGTCAACCTGGGGATCAATGCCGTGCATGCCATGAAAGGCCAGACAGGACTCATTGACGTGAGCTTCAAACCGATTTTGCTTGACACAACTTTAATGCGTCACCTGCAAATAGACACCCCTGACTGCATTAAATTAGAATTCAAGGATACCGGATGCGGCATGGACACGGCAACGCTCCAACAAATATTCACACCGTTTTTTTCAAGCAAACCCGCAGGGTTTGGAACGGGTCTTGGATTGACTACGGCCCGTAAAATAATAACAGATCATGCAGGCGCCATCACTGCCGACAGCACCCAAGGCCAGGGCAGCCTGTTCAACATTTATCTGCCGGCTATCCGGATAGAAACAAACGATTCCTATGTATCACCATTTTTTGAAAACCAAAATACCATTTAATAAGGGAGAGTAGCCCATGAAAAAGAAATCATTAAAATTCAAACTCATTGTAGGGGGAATTCTGGCAGCTGTTGTTCCGTTGATTATTGTCGGTCTTTTATCCATCCAGACAGCCTCAAATGCGATTCAGTCCCTGGCCAAAAGCCAGGCAAAACTGATTGCCAAGGACCTTGCCACCATGACGGACATGGTCATGGCACAGGAAACAAAGCTTGCGGTTGAACTGGCCCATAACACCGTCATTATAAGCGGCACACAGAGACTGCTTGAAAACGGATTGGAAAATTCAGAGATAGAAATCAAAGAGATGGATCATCTTCTTTCAGAATATTTCAAACGGGCCGGGGACAGTTATGACCTGATTTTTATTGCAGATACCAGAGGACGGACCATCGCCGACAGTATGGGCGGTGCCTTGAGAAACAAAAAGATATCCGTTGCAGACAGGGATTATTTCATATCTGCCAAAACCGGCAAGGTCACCATTGGGAAACCAGTCAAATCAAGGGCCAGCGGAAAACCGGTAGTGGTTGTGGCCGTCCCTTTAAAAAATGACGCCAGCCCATTTACCGGGGTTTTTGGCATCGTTGTGAAGCTGGATGCCTTATCGGATAAAATCACCCAGGTAAAAGTGGGGGAAACCGGATACCCGTTCATGATTGATCATAAAGGACTGACCATTGCCCATCCCAACAAGGAGTTCATTCTTGACCTGAACCTTGCCAAACTCAAAGACATGGAATCAATTGTCGACCAGATGATGGCCCATAAATCCGGTGTGGACACATATCGATTCAAGGGTATTGATAAAATTGCCGGGTTCGCACCTGTTACGTCCACCGGCTGGAGTGTAGGGGTAACCCAGAACCAGGCTGAATTTTTAGCGCCTGTCAACGCCATTCGAAATATGGTCCTGATTGTCGGCGCTATTTTCCTGGCCCTGACTATCCTTGGCGTCCTCTGGTTTGTCAAAGGCGTCATGAGGCAGCTTGGACATGATCCGTCTGAAATCGCTAATATTGCCAACCGTATAGCCAAAGGGGATCTTACGGTAAAATTTAATGGAAACGGCAAACCCCTCACCGGTGTATACATGGATATGAAACAGATGACCCACAATCTGTCCAAGATGTTCAAAGACATCACCGGCGGCGTCCAGACGCTGACCTCCTCGTCCACGGAATTATCAGCCGTATCCGAGCAGATGGCCTCCAACTCTCAAAACACATCAGACCGCTCCAACAATGTTGCTTCCTCCGCTGAAGAGATGGCCACCAATATGAACTCCGTGGCTGCGGCCACCGAGCAGACAACCGCCAACATCCAGATGATTGTCTCAGCCGCAGAAGAGATGTCCGCCACGATCAGTGAAATTGCAAAGAACACGGCGCAGGGAAGCCAGACCACAGCAGAAGCCGTGAGAAAAGCGGAAACGGTTTCTAAAAAAGTCGACAAGCTGGGAACTGCGGCATCTGAAATCAGCAAAGTCACTGAAACCATTGCCGACATTTCCGAACAGACAAACCTTCTGGCACTCAATGCCACCATTGAAGCGGCAAGAGCCGGGGAAGCAGGCAAAGGGTTTGCCGTGGTTGCAGGAGAGATAAAGGCACTTGCCCAGCAGACAGCTGAGGCAACCGAAGAGATCAGTTCCAGGATCGGAGATGTGCAGGCCACGACCCAGGAATCGGTATCCGCCATTGAATCCATCGTCAACATCATCAATGAAATAAACACCATTGTCACATCTGTCGCCACTGCCATTGAGGAACAGTCTGCCACGACCCAGGAGATATCCAACAATGTCAGCCAGGCCGCCGAAGGTGTCCAGGAGGTCAATGAAAATGTAAACCAGACCTCGGCGGTTGCCGGAGAGGTCACCACCGATATTCACCAGGTCAGCCAGTCTGCTGACGAGATGAACACCGGCAGTCTCCAGGTGAATGAGAGTGCCGTGGAACTGTCCACCCTGGCTGAAAATCTCAATGAGATGGTGGGCCGGTTTCGCCTTAATTAAACAGGACTCGGCCTGCCGGATTTACCATCCGGCAGGCCGATCCTTCCAAAGGATCTAAAAATGATAAAAGAAAAAGAGTGTTCACCGTCTTCCGATACCGGAAACATCGACAGTGATGCTGCCATCCGCGTCAACATCGGGCTTTTAGACACACTAATGGCCCTGGCAGGGGAACTTGTGCTAAGCCGGAACCAGTTACTCCAGGGTGCCGGCACCGGCAATATCAACGCCATCACCCTGTCCAGTCAACGCATTGATCTGATCACCTCAGAGCTCCAGGAGGCCATCATGAGGACCCGGATGCAGCGTATCGATTCCATTTTAAATGCCTTTCACCAACTTGTCCGTGAGCACTCCCATAAACAGGGCAAATCCGTTGATATTCACATTAAGGGCAGGGAGGTGGAACTTGACAAAACTATTCTTGAATCCATTAACCAGCCATTGACCGATCTTATCTGTTTTGCCATTGACCATGGGATAGAATCCCCGGAGAAAAGGCAGGCCAAAGGGAAAGACAGCACCGCAAAAATCAGTATTCATGCCTCCCATGATGCAGGTCAGGTGAGTATCCGGATATCTGATGACGGATGCGGTGCTGATCCGTCACAGGCTGACGGGATAGCGGCCATTGTTGATCAGATTGAGGCCCAGGGCAGGATCATTGAAATTGACGCCACCGCCGGACAGGGCACAGATATACGGATCAAACTGCCGTTAACCCTTGCCATCATTCCCAGCCAGATCACCTCAGTGGGCTGTGAACGGTATGCCGTTCCCCAGGCGAACCTTGACGAACTGCTCCGGATTCCGGCCGCGCAGATAAAAGAAAAAATTGAACTGGTCGGTGATGCCGCAGTGGTTAGATTGAGAGGCGAGCTACTCCCCCTGCTTGATCTGGCCGGCGTTCTGGGTATTGAAAAAACATATCGCAACACTAAAACCGGCACCAGGACTCCTGACAGGCGAAAAAACATTGCTGACAGGCGTTCCAGACAACTTTTACCCGGCAATACAGATGAACGGGCAGTTGTTGACGGCCCCAACCATCTGCAACATTCCCGACAGGACAGTGATCGACGTTTCCGGGCAGACAGTGCCATGAATATCGCTGTGGTTTCAGCCGGATCCTATAAATATGGATTAATTGTGGACCTATTGCATGATTCAGAAGAAATTGTTGTTAAACCGGTGGGCCGGCACCTTAAAAAATGCAAAGCCTATGCCGGGGCTACCATCATGGGAGACGGGAAAGTAGCCCTGATCCTGGACATTTCAAACCTGGCCCAGATGGCACAATTGGCCACCATATCTGAAACCGCCCAGATGGTTGAAAAAATTGAAGCGAAGCAGACTAAAGCAAAAAACACACAAGCTTTGATCACCTTTAAGTCTTCTCAAGAACATTTTGCCGCCATGCTGAATGTGGTTGACCGGATCGAGCGGATTCGGACATCTGATATTGAGCAAATCGGATCTGAAAAAGTCATCCAATACAGGGGTGGTGCCCTGCCATTGTACGACCTTTCCAAAATTGTTAATGTCCAGCCGATCGAAACAAAAGAACACCAGGAAGTCATTGTTTTCAGGTTTAAAGATAGAGAACTGGGACTCATGGTAACACCGCCGGTGGATACGATTGAAATTGACATGGACATTGATGAGAACACACTAAAGGAGACTGCGGTTTCAGGGTCTGTCATCATTAACGGGCATACAACACGGCTGCTGGATGTCTGGCAGATGGCGAAAACTCTCAAACCGGACTGGTTTTAAAGGGCATTTGCGAATAGATAAACACCCTACTCAGGAGACACACATGACTGTTGACACAGATACATCCCACGATCAAAAATTTTCCATTTTCCAGATCGGCAATGCCCTTTGCGGCATCGACATCCTTTTGATCCAGGAAATCAATAAAAACTTTGACATCACCCGGGTGCCGGGGGCCGATGATTTTGTAGACGGCATCGTCAATCTGCGCGGCAGGATTGTGACGATTATTGATTCCGGAAAAAAACTAAATCTTGCGCCCGTTGATAAGAACAAGGACAACCGCAATATTATTATCTCTAAAGACGAGGAATATATCGGGCTGCGTGTGGATGCTATTCAAGATGTTGTCCAGGCGAGCCCGGGTGAAATTGAGCCTGCCCCGGCCAATATCGGATCTATAAAAGGATCATATTTTAGCGGCGTCCTGAAAACCGCCAGACAGTTGATCGGCATTCTGGACATTGATGAGGTGCTCAGAGACTAAACCCCGCTGAAAACCGCCATCATAAACCAAGCACCATGGCTGCAATGGTATCCACACTGCCCCCAGATCATAAAGCCCGGCAATGCCCCCCAGATGCCGGTGGCCTGACAGACAGGGGGCAGGCGTCATCTGCCATGCATGCCCATTTTGAGGCATGTCCGCCACACCACCGCCCACCACCAGGACCGATTTTAAAGCTCTATCAGATTCCATTTATGATTTCATCAGCACAAAAAAAGCTGAACCTTTCCTACTATTAATTTTTGCATCCTTACAACTGGGTGTATAGCAATGGGGTTGCCAGGCGGGCTCAAAGAAACTTATTGATACTGCGACCCTTTATGGCAAACGAATCCACACTTTTAACGCCATTGATGCCAAGCCCTGCTGTCGTAACCTTGCGAACAGGCCAGCAGGTCACAGCGCTAAAGTGCAACCATGGCTTCTTTAAAAACAGACAGTACAGACTTGCTAAAACAGTCACAAATGTTGCCTGCAACATCAATCCTCTGAATTTTTATAAACGGGCGCATCAGGGAAGATGAAACCGGTAAATTTTCAGGCCATGGATATCAGACCACCGAGCAACCATAGATATAACAAAAAACATTCAGGATACAAATATCCCACAGTGACCGTCCAACAAATCACAGGGAGCATCAAACAGATTGAAAATTTTGTTAATGGGTCAGACCTTGCAATTGACCGTCAATCTGATATTACCAGTGAGATTGCTGAACACATGAGATTGGTCAAAAAGAATGCCTCAACTTAAAATAGGGTGATGTTGAAGCTGCAGGTTATGACAGAAAAATTTAATTGTTAAGGATGAATATGTTTTTTCAAATCCTGAAAATATTTATTGATATTATCACCCCTGTCTTTTTCCTGGTCTTTTTAGGATATCTGTCGGCTCCCCGGTTGAAGCTGGATGCCCAGACACTGTCCAGAACAGCCTATTTTCTTTTAATCCCCTGTTTTGTCTTTGACATGCTCAGCAAAATGGACATACAGATGTCTGTGGCGGGACAAATCATCCTGTATGCGACGCTTACCCATGTATTGGTAGCAGCTCTGGCGTTTTTAACGGCAAAAATCCTCAAACGCTCCCGCCAGACAACGGCGGCCTTTGTTATTATCGCCACATTCGGAAATATCGGCAACCTTGGGCTCTCTCTAATTGACTTTGGTCTGGGTCCTGATTCCCGGGTACCGGTCACCATCTATTTTGTCACCATTGTTCTGGTCGCCTTTGTCATCTGCGTGGGCGCCGCCAGCTGGGCCAGGGAGTCCGGGCTAAAAGCCGTACTGGCCGTATTCAAAACCCCGGCGTTGATAGCCATGATACCGGCACTGTTTTTTTGCAGTACCGATGTTGCGCCGCCTCTGTTTATTGAAAGGATTACTGAACTATTAGGCCGCGCTACCATTCCCATGATGCTGCTTATATTAGGGGTTCAATTATCGGGTATTGACCAATTTAAATTCAGTGCCGATGTTGTGATTGCCTCATTAATAAGACTGATTGCAGCGCCGCTGATCGCCTTTGGGCTGGCTGCATTTTTTTCCTTATCCCCCGTGGAGATCCGCACAGGAATACTTGAAGCCGGCATGCCGGTGGCCGTCCTGGGATCCATCATTGCCATTGAGCATGATATTGTACCCGCCTTTGTGACAACCGCCGTATTGTTCAGTACCCTTCTCAGCCTGGTGACCTTGACCATACTGTTGTATCTTGTATAGATTGTCTTTTTCCCCTATGAAATTGAATGATTTTTACAGGATACTATATCTGAAAAACCAGAGTTCGGTTTTATCCGGCCGGGCTTGACTTTACCTTGTGCTCGTTTATAATTATTGGAAATAAACTTTAATTTTCCCTTTTTTAAAGTCTCACAATATTTAAACCCATAATTGGTAAAATAACTTTCACAGCCATATTTTAAACTTTTACGAAAAAGCTATGGAGGTGTTCAGTTGAGCAAACTTCCTTTTTTTACAATGACCTGTATTGTCGTATCGGTTATGATGGTTGGCGTCTGCCAGGCACAGCTAATCAAAATAACGACAGATCAGGCGTTCTGGTATCCATTTACCTTTGTGGAAAATGGACAGCCCAGAGGTATTCACATTGATCTTGTCAAAAAAGCACTGACAAATTTGGATCATGAAATTAAATTTTTCCCAAAACCCTGGAAAAGATGTCTTCAGGACGCAAAGGATGGAAAATATGATGCTGTCGTGTCAGCGTCTTACAAGGTCGAAAGAGCAAAATACCTGATCTATCCCACTGATGCTGCTGTGGCAAAAAAATCGCAATGGCGGATAACCCAGGTGGAATATATCGTGATTACCAATGCAGGGTTAGATTATCGTTTTAACGGAGATATAAAAGCCCTGCCCCACCCTGTGCGAACACCCATTGGGTATTCCATTGCCGACGATCTTATGTCTGCCGGGGTCAAGGTTTTTCAAGCCCCGGACATCACCGATTGTGTCACCCAGCTGGTAAAAAGCGGCAGGGGAAGCTTTGTCACGCCTCCCCAGAATGCCGCCCATCTTCAAAATTTAAGTCAGTATAAAGACAAACTTTTAATACATCCCAGGCCGCTTAAATCAAAGTCCTATTATATGGTATTTTCAGCAAATCGCGGGCAGATCTCTCCAAAAACCCGGCAGCAGATCTGGAATGAAATTGAACGACTTCGCGATAATGCAGCATATATGACAATGCTGTTTAACAACTATAGTGGTAAAAAATAAAATATAGTCACTCTTTTAATCGCTATGATTCAAAAAAAAACAAACCGGATCGCCTATTAATTTATGGGGCCGTTCACTGACCGGCGACATGATTATCAGTCAGATAATTGTCGTCTTTGCCTCCACAATCATTCTTGTTTCATTCGGCTATATCACATTATCTGAAAAGACCAAACGTCTCTATGAACTGAAAGTTTCAGAATATACTTCTTTTCTACAGGAGAGTCTCAAAGTTCCCCTGTGGAATTTTGATGAAGAAAACATTTTGATCATCGGTAATGCTTTTGTGCAAAAAGACCTTATTGCCGGTCTTACGATTATGGACAGTAAAGACAACATTCTCTTCAGCCATGGGAAACAAGACATTGAGTTCAATATAACCCGGGCTGCCACGATCAGATGGCAGGATGAAATCGTTGGCAACGTAAAAATACAGATCACGACTGATGACTTAACAAAACAGAACACAAAACTGCTGTATACCGTTATGGTCGCCATCCTTATTATTCTGCTCATATTGATTGTTGCCACAAGATTGATCATTCAACGCATCCTGCAAAAACCTTTAAACCAGTTAATCAACGGCATCGATCTGGCGGCAAAAGGAGAATACGATGTCGCTTTTTTGCCTGCATCGCAAAAAGAGATTCAAATCATCACATCCAAGTTCAAGGGTATGGCGGATAAGATACAGGCCAGAGAGACCACTTTAACCCATGTCAATCAAACCATGGCCGATGAGATACACGATAGAAAAGAGGCTGAAAAAAAAGCTCGAGAACTCAATGAAGAACTGGAACAACGTGTTGCACAACGCACCCAATTATTAGAAAAAACAAATCGGGAATTGGAAGATACTGTTGAGCAGGTTAATCATCTCGCTGAAGAGGCAAAAGCGGCCAATACAGCAAAAAGCGACTTTCTTGCCAATATGAGCCACGAAATTCGAACACCGATGAACGGTGTCATCGGAATGACGGATCTTCTTTTGGGAACCGAATTGACCTCTGAACAACTTGAGTTCGCTCAGACCATAAACACCAGTGGAAATGCCCTGTTATATCTGATCAATGATATCCTTGATTACTCCAAAATTGAGGCGGGCAAACTTGATCTTGAAATAATTGATTTTGACCTGAGAGTCACCCTGGATTCAGTGGGCGACCTAATAGCCGTGAAAGCCCAGGAAAAGGGCTTGGAATACATAACCGAAATTCACCCTGAAGTTCCCTCCTTTCTGAGGGGCGACCCGGGCAGAGTCCGCCAGATACTGGTCAACTTATCCGGTAATGCCGTAAAATTTACACAAACAGGGGAAGTCGTCATCAGAGCTGAACTGGGCGATAAAAGCAGGGAATCGGCAACGATTAGATTCAGTGTTAAGGACACAGGAATCGGCATCCCCCCTGACAAAGTGGACAAACTTTTTAGATCATTTTCCCAGGTCGACAGTTCAACCACCCGCAAATATGGCGGCACCGGTCTTGGATTGTCTATTTCAAAAAAACTGGCGCAGATGATGGGAGGGCAAATCGGAGTCAACAGTGGGGAGGGTTCTGGTTCCGAATTCTGGTTCACAGCACGTTTTGAAAAACAGAAAACCCTGCCGAAACCGATTACCCTGACCCAGGATATTCAAAGCAAAAAAATACTGATTATTGATGACAACGAAACGAACCGGCTTGTTTTAAACAGGCAGCTTGCGTTGTGGGGATGCAGACCGGATGAGGCAAATGGCAGCGAGCAGGCATTAAAGATGCTCGGTGATGCCGTTAAGATAAAACGCCCATACAATCTGGCAATTATTGATATGCAAATGCCGGGTTTGAACGGAAAAGATTTAGGAAAAAAAATAAAAGGCAATCCAGATACCAGAGATATCAGATTGATATTAATGACCTCCATGGGAGAGCGGGGAGATGCCAAAACCATGGAAAAAATCGGTTTTGATGCTTACCTGCCTAAACCTGTAAAAATGGTGAAGTTTCATGACTGTCTTAATATGGTTTTTAATCGTTCAAAACAGCCTGAAGATACAACATCGGCAAATATTATTACCCAGTATTCCGTATCTGAAGATCAAAAAAGGAAAATACACATTTTACTGGCCGAAGATAACCGTATCAACCAGAAAGTGGCTTTGCGGATGTTGAGTAAGATTGGATACAAAACCGACACGGTTGAAAATGGTCAACAGGCTGTTGATGCCCTGGGAAAAAAGGATTATGATCTGGTGCTGATGGACTGCCAGATGCCGATATTGGATGGTTATGAAGCCACAAAAAAAATCCGGACGCCGGAAACCGGCATCCTTAATTCCAATGTACCCATAATAGCGATGACAGCGAACGCCATGAAAGGAGACAGGGAAAAGTGCCTGGAATCAGGAATGAATGATTACATCACCAAACCGGTTAAGCTGGAACAGCTGGCTGAAACCATCTCTTTGTGGATCGAACCAAAAAGTTGAGTCTATAAAACGAGAGAAGAGATGACAAACTGTCGATCTTAAAAACATTGTCAATAAAAAGCTGTGCACAAACCAGGATCTGCCTTACTCAAGTTCTTGAAAAAAGCCTCCCCTGTTGCAAAAACGAACCGCTTATGTCTAAACTTAAAACCACATAAGGCCAGGTTTTATTAATAGATACAACAACCAGGAGCACATGGTTTCAGAAATAAAAACGATTCTTCAAAAATTATCCACCCATCGTCTGATCCCGATTGCCACGATTGATCATCCTGATAAAGCCGCGATACTGTCGGCCATATTGCTTGAAAACAGCCTGCCGGTTATTGAAATTTTATTCCAGACCGACGCTGCCTGCGAATCCATTAAAAAAATTCGACAAGAGCATGGGGATATGCTCATTGGGGCTGGTACCATTCTCACCCCGGATCAGGCAGTGATGGCCAAAAATGCCGGGGCCGACTTTATGGTTTCCCCGGGATTTAATCCGCGGACTGTCGGTTTTTGTATAAAAAACAACATTCCCATCATTCCGGGGGTGGACTCCCCTTCCCTGATCGAAGCTGCCATGGATAAAGGAATCACCTTTGTCAAATTCTACCCGGCCCAGGCCTCGGGCGGAATTGATTATTTAAAAGCCATTGCAGGTCCCTACAAAGACATACGTATTATGCCCACCGGCGGTATCACCCCGGACAACCTGATGAACTACCTAAGCTATGAAAAGGTAATTGCCTGCGGTGCCAGCTGGATTGCACCGTCATCCGCATTATCTTCAAATGATTTTGAAACCATACGCCGTCGGATCCGGATCATGACGGCCCTGCTGGAAAAAAAATAATCTATTTTTGACCTGCTGTTAACTTCTATTTAGACACCCTTACCCCTGTCACTAAAACAAAAGGGTACATCATCCATAAATCCATTGTTTTTAAACCAACAAAAAGTGATCAATCCCCTTTATTATCAGTGGTTTCCTATTGACATGACAAGAATTGTTCTGATAGTATGGGATCAAATAATAAACGGATCAGCAATCCTGTTGAAATACACCAAATTTTCTGCCTTAATCATGCCCCGATTCAGGCACCGGGTGATTAAAAAGTGAGCCGAACAAAAAACTACCCAGGCATACTTTTGGACACCCGATTGTCTGCTCCTCTTGGAACAGTATAATTTTATAAAAAAGAGCTGATATGATTTTAAAAGGCAAACAGATGAGCAAATACAGAATCGGTATTGATCTTGGTGGCACAAAAATCGAAGCGGTCCTGCTGGACCCCGATGAAACAGTGCTGCACCGCCACAGAATCTCAACACCCCGGGGCAAAACATATTCATTCCTGCTGGATACCGTGTGCAAACAGATTCGGGACACAGCAGAACAGATTACCGACGATCAGCCCTATTCAGTGGGCATCGGCCTGCCCGGCACCATGCACCAGAAAACCGGGAAAGTTCACAGGGCCGGCATTTCTTGTTTGATCGGCAATCCCTTTCAAAGGGACATTGAAGAAAATCTTGGATTTCCCGTAAAAATGGAAAATGATGCCAATTGTTTTGCCTATGTGGAAGCCATCAAAGGGGCTGGCAAAGACTATGGCACCGTACTGGGGGTTATCATGGGAACCGGTTGCGGCGGCGGAATCTGCATAAATGGAAAAATACAGAACGGCCTGCACGGCATTGCCGGGGAATGGGGGCATTTTGCCATCGATCCGTCAGGCCGGAAATGCTATTGCGGGAACACCGGGTGCGTGGAAACGAAAATCAGCGGCACCGGTGTGGAAGCAGCCTTTTTCGAAGCCTTTTCAAAACCCATGAAAATGAAAGATATTGTTACCGGTTTCAGGAACAATGATCCCCGGTGCAGCCAGATCTTTGAACAGTTCATTGAAGATTTTGGAAGGGTATTCGGCGGTATTATCTCCATGTTTGACCCGGACGCTGTTGTGCTTGGCGGGGGCCTTTCCAATATTGATGAGCTGTATGACATGGGGGCGCAAAAAATCAGCCAGTATGCCTACCACGACAGAATTACCACACCTGTTTTAAAAAACAGGCTCGGGGATTCTGCCGGCGCCCTGGGAGCGGCTCTGCTATAGATCGACACAATTTCACGGCCCGGCTTAGTTAACAGGCGTAAAGCTTAGCCTCACCCACCCCTGTTTTAAAATTTCACCTCTCAGGACAACCCCGTCATATCAAGCCACACTATAGGTATGGGTTTTGTTTCCATTGGGTTTTCCAATTTAATTTTTTGTGCCACAAAAAAACCATGCGTATAGGATCTCATTCGGACACCCACATGACTATCCCTACAGCATGAACCCTGCTTTTCATCATGCGCCTTTTCCCGGCATTTGAGAAGACCCCCTATTTTGAAAACCGACAAAATAAAACCACTAACACTCTCATGAAATATTCGGGCTAATTCACTTACAGCGGTCCGGCCTGTTAAAAAAAACTCCTCCCCGGGGGGGCCGGGGAGGAGAGGGTAAGGGTTTCCTGTTAGCTATCGGGAAGAAAACCCCAACGGGTTCTAAAACTTAAGGATCAGACGTGTTTAGTACGCTGATTCCTTAAAGTAAAACGATTCGGCATTCTCTTTGACAACAAGGTCTGCCGCAAGAATAACCCTGGACGGTGTATGGTAAAGACCTCCCACTTTTTTACCCCTGGCACCTTCAACACCAAACACGATACCTGATGCAACCATGGATGGGTTGTAGGTAACTGTTGCACGAACCTGGGGATTGTCTTCCATGATCATTTTAACAATATCCTTGGATCCGGCACCACCTAAAACAGTTTTAATTTCCGTACGGCCTGATTCCTTAATGGCCTGCATAACACCCTTGAGCATGTCGTCATCCTGACACCAGACTGCATCAATATGGCTGTGTTTCTGCAGGTAATTCTCCATCAGTCTCAAAGCTTTCTGGGTAGACCAGTCAGCCGGCTGAGAATCAAGAATTTTAATGCCGGCATAATTTTTCATGACTGCGTTGAACGCATCCACGCGCTGTTTGTTAATGGGAATGGACATCCCTTCGAGAACAACGACCTTTCCTTTGCCGCCCATTTCTTTGGCAAGCCACTGTGCACCGACCATACCAAGTCCCGGATTGTCCCCTGCGATAAACACATGCTGGGCCGGTTTGGGAAGTTCACGGTCAACTACAACCGTGTAAATGCCAGATGCATAAGCTTCTTCAATGACCTTCTGCAGGGTGGCCGGGTTGTGCGGCAAAATAACCAGCGCATCAATACCTTTGACCATGAGATCTTCAACATCACCCACCTGTTTGCTGCCCGAGCTTGCGGCCATTACATAGAATGTCACATCCTTGTCTTTGGCCTGAATATCCTTTACCGCTTTTTTGGCCCACCACAGAAGTCCTGCGGTCCAGCCGTGGTCAGCCGATGGAACGGAAACGCCCACTTTAATTTTCTCAGCAGCCACTGCCATGGTTCCGGAAAAAAGGAAAATACCTGTGATCACGGCAATAAGTGCCCTTTGTACCATTTTTTTCATAAATGCCCCTTTTTAAAATTATAGTTTATTGTCAATACTTTCAGGAAAACTCCTGTTCACTTTACCTGTATCTCAAAATCAGCAACCACTGATGGAACTCTGGGGTTTAAAGATCGGCTCCAGAATTACTTGAACTTTTGTTTTTAAAATACCCTGTCTTTTAAAGGGTTTGGGAAACAATTTAGATCAAGCTATTTTGTAACGCTTCCTAGTCATTCTTATACTGTGCCAGTACTGCCACAAGAATAACCAGCCCCTTTACCGTCCCCTGAAGATATGGAGATACCCCCAGCATGTTGAGCATATTGTTGATAATTCCAAGAATAACCGCCCCGATGACCGTCCCCCAGATGGTTCCTTTACCTCCCGATAAGGGGGTGCCCCCGATCACCACAGCTGCGATAGCATCCAGTTCATAAAAAATACCCGCGTCTCCGGGACTCACCGAATTGAGCCGGGAAGACAGCAATATAGCAGTTACACCAACGGTAAAACCGGTGATGACAAAAGTCATAAATGTGACCCACCTTACCTTGATGGCGGAATAGACCGCCACCTGCTGATTGGCCCCTACGGCGCAGACATGCCTGCCAAAGGCGGTGTTGTTCAAAAGGAAATGAAAAAAACACCGCAAGCCCCAGAAAAATAATGACCGGATAGGGAATCTTTAGAAAATATCCCCCGCCAATGGCCGGGTATAGATCATTGTTGGAAATAACTTCACCGGCCTCGCTGATATAAAGCGTCAAGGACCGGAAGATGGACATGGTTGCCAGGGTGGCGATAAAGGAGGTAATCTTTCCTTTTGTCACGATCAGGCCGTTGAACACACCGCACAAAGACCCCACAACCAGGGCGCAAAGGACTGCGACAAAAACCGCCATTGCCCCGCCGCCCAGATAATTCATCAGATAAATGGCCAGCACGCCCACGAATGCCACCATGGACCCCACAGACAGATCAATCCCTGCGGCAACAATCACAAATGTCATACCAAGGGCGATGGTCCCGGTATAGGAGACCTGTCGCAGAATATTGGTGATATTTCTGAATTTGAGAAAATGTTCACTGGCAAAAGCCGACACCAGTATCAGTATTACCAGTGCCAGTAATGGCGCATACTTTGAAAAATCAATCTGCTTTATCTTCTCAAAACCTGTTTTATTCTCAACCATGATTCCTTCTTTTATATTCAAAACTCTCTATTTAACGCCTGCCGCACAAAACATAATCTCTTCTTCGTTTATGTGGCTGTCTTCCATTTCACCCACAATCCGTCCCGCCCGCATCACAAGCACCCGGGTACACAACCCGATAATCTCTTCCAGTTCGGAAGACAAAAGGATACAGGACACGCCCTGGTCAATCAGGGAATGGATAAAGGAATAAATCTCTTTTTTGGCATTCACATCTACCCCTCGTGTGGGTTCATCCAGGATCAGCACGCGGGGGTCCGTATCCATCCATTTGGAAAGATAGACCTTCTGCTGGTTCCCCCCGCTCAGATACTCCAGATTGGCTCTCAGAGATGCCGCTTTAATATTGAACTGTTCTATAAATTTTTTTGAACTTTTCTTCTCTTTTTTCTTATTGATAAACCAGTTGGTGTATTTGGCTAAAGAGATCAGTGAAATATTTTCCGGGATGCCAAAATTCATCAAAAGGCCCTTGCCCTTCCGGTCCTCGGAAAGATACCCAAGCTTATGGGCCAGGGCATCGGCAGAGCTGTTAATGGTGACCTGTGTCCCGTTGATGGTGATATCCCCGCTGGTTTTGGGACGCAGCCCCATCAGACACTCGGCAAATTCGGTCCTCCCGGCCCCGATCAGGCCGGAAAAGCCCAGAAGTTCTCCTTTTTTCACTTCAAAACAAATATCCTTAAGCATGGTGGCATCACTTAAATTTTCCACTTTAAACACCACTTCGTCGCCGGGTACGGACTTGGGCGGAAAGACCTGGCTCAGTTCCCGGCCCACCATTTTTTTAGCCATATCCTGCTCATCCACATCTTTGACATCATTGATACAGATCTGATCCCCGTCCCTTAAAACAAGAATCCTGTCGCAGATCCGTTTTACCTCATTGAGTTTATGGGAGATGAACAGTATGGTGACGTTCTTTTTTTTCAGCCTGTCTATGAGGTTAAAAAGGATGTCCACTTCAAGAGTGGTCAGCACCGTTGTCGGCTCATCCATAATCAGTATTTCAGATTCATGGACCAGGGCCTTGGCAATCTCGACCATCTGTTTGTTGGCCACACTCAGGTCCTTTATCAATGCATCCGGGGAAAGATCTGTCTTTAACTCGTCAAGGAGCTGGGCGGTTTTGCGCCGCATTAGTTTTTTATCTAACAGGCCGCCTTTTTTAATTTCAGATCCTAAGAATACATTTTCAAACACCGACAGGGTCGAGATCAGGTTAAACTCCTGGGGAATCATGCTGATGCCTAAGCTTTTGGCCTCCATGGGGCTTGTGACGGCGACATCTTTTCCCCGCAGATTAATCTGCCCGCTGGTGGGTGTATAAATCCCGCATATAATCTTTAACAGCGTGGATTTACCGGCCCCGTTTTCTCCCAGAATACCGAACACCTCACCGGTTCTGATATCCATATTGATATCATTCAAAACCCGCACCCCGGAAAATTCTTTAATAATATTCCGGACGGAAAACAGGGTATTTGACTGTTTAGCCATATTCATATGTTATCGTTGTACGCCCTGAGTTATTGTTTCATATCCCCGTCAAAGGCAATATCCGACGGTGAAAAATTAATATTTCTGACAAATTCAACCGATTCGGTTGCCCCGAACTCCCGGTCCATGCCGTTGTCTTCCCATTCCACTGACAGAGGGCCCTGGTAACCGGCTGCATTTAAATGGCGAATGATTTCTTCAAAGTTAACATCCCCGTGCCCCAGGGACCTAAAATTCCACCCACGCCTCAGATCGCCAAAAGGCAGGTGAGAACCGATAATGCCGGATCTCCCATCCAGGGTGACGGCAGCATCTTTCATGTGAACATGATAGATCTTGTCGGGAAAATCGCTGATCAGTACATGGGGTTCCATCCCCTGCCAGATCAGATGGCTGGGGTCAAAATTAAGCCCCAGGGTCGGCCGGTCTTCAAACACCTCGAACAATTTTACGGTGGAATAATAGTCGTAGGCGATCTCGGTTGGATGAACTTCCAGGGCAAACTTAATACCGCAGGCATCAAACTCGTCAAAAATCGGTGTCCACAGATCCAGGATTTTCTGGTATCCGGCCTCAATCATCTCATCAGTTGTGGGGGGAAATGAATACAGGTATTTCCAGATAGGGGAGCCTAAAAATCCGGTCACAGCATAACATCCCATATTCTTGGCCGCCTTTGCCGTACAGATCATTTCATTGGTCGCCCATGTTCTAATCTGGTCAGGTTTGCCTTTGATCTCGTCCGGCACAAAGGCATCCAGGCGTTCGTCTGCGGCATCCCCCACACACTGGCCTGCAAGATGCGCCCCGAGTGCAAAACATTTTAAATCGTATTTTTTAAGAATCGCCAGTTTCTCGTTGACATACTCCATATCAACGGCAGCCCGGGAGGGTTCCATATGGTCTCCCCAGCATGCGATTTCCAATCCGTCATACCCGAAGGCAGCGGCTTTTTTGCAGATATCTTCAAATGTCAGATCTGCCCATTGTCCTGTAAAAAGTGTTACCGGTCGCGCCATTATTTCCCCCTTAGGAATCGTTACAAAATAACTTGATCATAATTGTTTCCAAAAACCCTTAAAAGACTCGCTGCTTACGGGTTTTTAAAAACAAAAGTTCAAGTAAGGCAATGCACAGCTTTGCCCCTAATTAATTTTGGAGCCGATCCTTAATCCATATTGGTCCATGCTGAATCGCCTTGCGCGCTTTCAACACATGTTTCAATAAATTTAACGCCCGATTCCCCCTGGGCTGCTCCAGGAAAATCCATATCTTCGGGCTGAATATCACCGCCGAATTTCTGCTTCATTAAAAATACGACAAAGGTTTTATAGATATTTGCAAATGCCTCAAAGTACCCTTCCGGATGTCCCGACGGTATCCGTGAAAACCCCTGGGCCATCGGATGCAGTTCATCCCTTCCCCTGGAAATGGTCTGGGTGGGCTGATCAATATGGGAGATGGTCAGGTAGTTGGGGTTTTCCTGGGCCCACTCAATGGATGCTTTTGAGCCGAATATGCGCACCCGAAGCCCATTGTCACTTCCCACAGCAATCTGAGAGCACCAGTAAAGGCCTTTTGCACCGCCCTTGTAATCGATCATGATCGAGGCATTGTCATCCAGCTTTCTGCCATCCACCATCTTATCCATCCGGGCGCTCAGCCTGTCGATCTCAAACCCGGTCATATAGGAGACCATGTTCTCTATGTGGCTGCCGATATCTCCCACGCAGTTGGATGCGCCGGATTTCTCAGGATCCGACCGCCAGGCTGCCTGCTTCTGACCGGTCTCTTCTAAAAGGGTGGCCAGCCAGTCCTGCGGATATTCAGCATTCACAAAACGAATATCCCCCAGTTCCCCCTCTTCAATCATCTTTTTCACATGCTTGACGATCGGGTAGCCGGTATAGGTATAGGTTACACAGAAAGCGAGTCCTTTTTCGTCTGCCAGATTCTTAAGTTCCGATGCCTGATCCGAGGTGACGGTTAACGGTTTATCGCACACCACGTTGATGCCGTTTTCAAGAAAAGCTTTGGCAATGGCGTAATGGGTGAAGTTGGGCGTGACGATCACCACAAAGTCAATTTTATCCTGCCTTTGTCCCTCGGCTGCCGCCATCTGTTTGTAAGTTTCATAAAGCCGCTCCTGATCCACTCCCAGAGCCAGACCGGTATGTAAGGTATTTTCAGGATCAGTGGAAAAACATCCTGAAACTATGTGCGCCTTGCCGTCAAACGCAATGGCCTTGCGGTGCACATCTCCGATAAAAGCACCCTCACCGCCGCCAACCATGCCATAGGTCAAAAATTGGCCTGTGTCTTTTGCCTGACTGCCTTCAATCATGACTGCCTCTCCCGTTAAAATATTTTACCCCTTAAAATCTATTTATTCACAATGTGAATTAATTACTAAAAATAACAATACATCAGTAAAAATTTTATTGTCAATCCTTTTTTGAATTTTCTGGGAAAATACAGCATACACATTTGTTTATATAGTGTAACAAATCATAACACTCCGTTTTATTATAATATTATCAATCGCCCGCCAAATGGGAATATTTGACCCATCCTCTTTAAAAAAGAAAATAATCCTGTTGACAAATCAATTAAATTCAATAAATTAATTAAATAATAAATTGACAGAAAGAGAGCAAATTTATTATGACTGTCTGGCAGGATATATAACGGAACCGATAAGCATATGAGAAAAATATGAAAAAAACAGCCCCCAGTTTTGTCAGGGCCTACAACAGGTACAGCATCCTGACGACCATTCGGATTGCCGAATTAATATCCAGGATCGACATCTCAAAATCCACCGGTTTAAGCCAGGCATCCGTTACCGGGATTACGGCAGACCTGATCTCTGAAGGGCTTATAGAAGAAAAAAAGCCCGGGGCATATGAAGGTGGACGACCGCCTATTCTTTTATCCATCTCACCGGATGGTGCTTTTGCCATCGGCATTAATATGACCATTGAAAGAATTGATGTGGCAGTCACCAATTTTCAGGCACAGATTAAAGCCTTTCGGACCATACGTCTTGATGCGCCCTTTTACAGCCCTGAAGAAATCGTCGACATGATGGTTCGCAGCATGCAGGACTGCATGTGGGAGGCCAGCTTTTCGAAGGACCAGATATCAGGCGTGGGGATCGGCATCCCGGGCCTTGTGGATTCCGAATCCGGCATGATCCGTTTTCTTCCCAACTATGGATGGGAAAATGTTAATTTAAGGGAGCTCTTCCAGGAACGGGTCAATATCCCCACCTTTATAGAAAACAGTTCAAACAATCTGACAATTGCCGAACACTGGTTTGGTATGGGTAAGGGCATTGACAACTTTATTGTGGTCACCCTGCAAAACGGTGTGGGCGCCGGCTGCTTTATCAACGGTCAGCTCTCCCGGGGCCATACCGGTATTGCCGGCGAGTTCGGTCACTTGACCGCCGATGACCAGGGGCCTTTGTGCCGGTGCGGCAAAAGAGGCTGTCTTGAAGCCTTTTCAGGAAACAACGCATTGCTCAGAGATGCCCGGGATGCTGCCAGAGACGGCACGTTCCCCCATCCTGATCCCGAAAGAATCGTGTTTGAGGATCTGATGACTGCCATTGCCGATGAAGACCCACAAATTTTACGGCTTTATGATAAGGCAGGCCAGGTTCTCGGGCTTGGTATATCCCACTTAATCACACTTTTGAACCCGGAAAAGATCATTATCACCGGCAAGGGTGTCCGGGCAGGCAAGGCCGTATTTGACCCGATGTTCACATCGGTCCGGAAATTTATCTCCTCTAAATTCAAGGATTACGGCACCCAGATCATCATCAAGAAATGGTCGGAAAAAGACTGGGTAAAAGGCGCCGGCACCCTTGTACTCAATGAGATTTATAAATCTCCCACCATTAAGTAATTTTGAGCGAACCCGACACTGACCCTATCCTTGAAAGGAAAATTATATGTCCAGTTTCTTCCCTGAAATACCCGAAAAAATAAAATTCGAAGGCCCGGATTCAAAAAATCCATTGGCCTTCAAATACTATGACCCTGACCGCATACTCAATGGAAAATCCATGGCAGATCATTTAAGATTTGCCGTGGCCTTCTGGCACACCTTTAAAGGCACAGGCCAGGACCCCTTTGGCGGGGCATCCTTTGACAGACCCTGGAACAGGTATGCATCAGACATGGATACCGCCAAAGCCACCTGTGAGGCAGCCTTTGAATTTTTTACAAAACTTGACGTGCCCTTTTACTGCTTTCACGACACCGATCTTGCGCCGGAAGGCGATTCGTTTGCGCAATCATGCAAAAATCTTGAGACCATGACAGATCTTGCCAAAACATATCAAAAGCAGACCGGTATCAAACTGCTGTGGGGAACTGCCAACCTGTTTTCCAATCCCAGATTCACACACGGGGCCGGCACCAATCCGGATGCCCACGTCTTTGCATATGCGGCAGCCCAGATAAAACATGCCATGGAGGCCACCTGTGATCTCGGGGGTGAAAATTATGTATTCTGGGGAGGCCGTGAAGGATATGACACGCTGTTGAACACCAACATGAAGCAGGAAGCCGACCAGATGGCTGCCCTGTTTGCCATGGCCGTGGATCATGCCCGAAAAATAGGGTTCAAAGGCCAGTTTCTGATCGAGCCCAAACCCAAGGAACCCACGGCCCATCAATACGATTTTGACACAGCCACAGTACTCAATTTTTTAAAAACGTATGATCTTCAGGACCATTTTAAACTGAACATTGAAGCCAACCATGCTACGCTTGCAGGACACAGTTTTGCCCATGAACTTGCCGTGGCTTCGGATGCCGGCAAGCTCGGCAGCATTGACGTCAATCGGGGAGACCCGCTTTTAAGATGGGATACGGACCAGTTTCCCACCAATCTTTACGATACCGTTTATGCAATGATGATCGTGCAAGGACAGGACGGTATCGGCAGCGGCGGTTTGAATTTTGATGCCAAACTGCGGCGGGGCTCCACAGACACCAAGGATCTTTTTTACGCCCACATCGGCGGCATGGATACATTTGCCAGAGGGCTTATGATTGCCGACAAAATTGAAAAAGAGGGGCTGATCCGTGATTTTATCTCCAGACGGTATCAATCCTGGAATAAGGAGATCGGCCAGAAGATTCTTGCCGGGCAAAGCAGTTTTGAACAATTGGAAGCCTGGATTCTTGAGAACGGGGAACCCACGCTTACAAGCGGTCGCCAGGAATACCTGGAAAATATTGTCAATCATTACATCTGACCCTGAACAGCCCGGCAGGACACCTGGCAGCGGACAGGCGATTCACCTGCCTTGACAGCGCCCAAACATAAAATCGATCTGTCCGCAATATGATATTTTACATCCATTGCCATTGGTACACTCTATCACACTTATTGGACAATTTAACAAAACGATTATTTTTTTGACATTCGGATGAAGGAGGTTTAAATGACCACTAAAATTGGTATTAACGGCTTTGGCCGCATCGGAAGAATCCTGTTCAGAGCAGCGCTTGGAAATAAGGATATCGAGATTACCGCCATCAATGATTTGATGGACACCCAGACCCTTTCCCATCTGTTAAAATACGACTCGGTCCACGGCACGCTGCAAAATGAGATTTCCTATACCAAAGATGCCATTGTGATCGACGGCAGACAGATACCGGTGACCGGCGTCAAGGATCCGTCCAACCTGCCCTGGGCCGAATACGGGGTGGAGATCGCAGCAGAGTGCACCGGATTGTTTTCCGACAGGGACAACGCCGCCAAACACCTGACTGCCGGGGCACAAAAAGTGGTTATCTCGGCACCGGCCAAAAACCCGGATACCACCATTGTCTATGGCGTTAATGATTCGGATTACGATCCCAAATACCATCACATCATATCCAATGCCTCCTGCACGACCAACTGCCTGGCACCGATTCTGAAAATCCTTCTGGAGAACTACGGCATTGAATCGGGCCTTATGACTACCATACACGCCTACACCGGTGACCAGCGGCTTTTAGATTCCCCCCACCGGGACTTAAGGCGGGCAAGAGCTGCCGGACTTTCCATGATTCCAACCACCACTGGTGCGGCCAGAGCCGTTTCCCTGGTACTGCCTGAACTGCAGGGAAAACTCAACGGACTGGCGGTTCGGGTACCCACCCCTAATGTCTCCCTTGTGGATGTTACGGTGGATGTCCAGCAGCGGGGACTGACCGTGGGCACGGTCAATGACGCATTGGAGCAGGCTTCACAGACATCGCTGAAAAACATCATGGGATTCACGGAACTGCCGCTGGTATCTTCCGATTTCAACGGCTGCCCCCTCTCCTCCATTGTGGACGGTTCCGCCACATACGTCCAGGGCAGACAGGTAAAAGTGTTGTCCTGGTATGATAACGAAACCGGGTATTCCAATCGTATGATTGATCTGATTACCAAAATCGGAAAAACGATGTAAACACATCATAACAAGGTAAGGCACATGAAAACAGACAGGTTATTCATCGGCATCGACAGCGGCACACAGGGTACCAAAGCGGTATTGTTCAGTGAAAAAAAAGAACAGATCATTGCCCAGGTCTATTCACGCTATGGCATGACGGAAAATGACCAGGGCGGTAGAGAACAGGACCCATCCCTCTGGACCAATGCCTGTGAAAATGTGATTGCCGCCATACTGGAGAAGATCCCCGGGGCCGCCTCATCCGTAAAAGGTATCGGCGTATCCGGTCAGCAGCACGGCATGGTGCCATTGGATAAAGACGGACAGGTGATCCGGCCGGCTAAGCTGTGGTGTGACACTGAAACCACAGATCAGTGCCGAACGCTTACCCAAACCCTGGGCGGGGACAAGGCTGTTGTCAACAAAACCGGCAACCGTATGGCCGAAGGGTTTACCACCCCTAAAATCCTCTGGATGAAAGAGAACGAACCGCACAACTATGAGCGCCTTGAAACAGTCCTGCTCCCCCATGACTATATCAATTTTCACCTGACCGGTGAAAAAAAAACCGAGTTCGGGGATGCCTCAGGCACCGCCTATTTTGATATCACCACCCAGTGCTGGTCCAAAGATGTGATCAATGCCATTGATCCTTCCGGAAAATTGTGTGACTGTCTGCCATCGCTAATTCCATCCGGAGAACCCAACGGAATCGTTAAAAAAAGTATCGCAGATAAATTCGGGTTTTCAAGCGACACCCTGGTATCTTCCGGCGGCGGAGATAACATGATGGCGGCCATCGGCACCGGCAATGTTACACCGGGCATTGTAACGGCAAGCCTTGGCACATCAGGCACCATCTACGCTTATGCTGACCAGCCGGTGATTGATATAAAAGGGGAGTTTGCCGCATTCTGTTCTTCCACAGGCGGGTGGCTGCCGCTTATCTGCACCATGAATGTCACCGTGGCCACAGAGCTTGTCAGAAATCTTTTCAACTTGGATCTTAAAGGAATGAACGATCTTATCAAGACCGCTGATCCCGGCAGCAACGGCGTTATTCTACTGCCCTATTTCAACGGAGAAAGAACACCTGCCCTGCCAAAAGGAAAAGGCACCTTTTCCGGGTTGACACCGATGAATTTCACCCGTGAAAACATCTGCCGGGCTGCCATGGAAGGCGCCACCATGGGACTTAGATACGGCATGGACCTTCTTAAAACCCAGGGGCTGGCCTCCCACCAGGTACGTCTTACCGGTGGCGGCGCCAAATCCGATATCTGGCGGCAGATGGCCGCCGATATGTTCAACTGCCAGGTAATTTCACCGGTCACAGACGAGGCCGGTGCTTTAGGCGCTGCACTCCAGGCCTGCTGGTGCTGGTATCAATACCGGGGACAAAACAGATCCATTGAATCGATCACAGACCAGTATGTTAAAATGGACCCTGATTCCCTGTGCGAACCGGATAAAAATAATACAGCACTCTATGATCAAATTTTTGAAAAATACATGCAGATAAACACAGCCTTAACACCTGTTTTTCAATAAGCCCGGTTAAAAGAGCCGTCAGGGTGACCATCGCTTTATAAAAATCCGGGAAGCGGGGCGACTGTCTTTTCCCCTGGAATCAAGTGTTCAAAAAGACCTGTTAAGTTGAATGGATAGACCTTTTGGCCATCTGCGCCTCATCGATAATTTGACTTGACTAAACAGAAACGAAGCGCCTAATATAACTTTTTTACAATAAATCACTATATCAAGGAGTTATATTTCCATGCTGCAGGACAAAAAAATTGGTTTCATCGGTGGCGGGAACATGGGCGAGGCGCTGATCAGCGGACTGGTCCTTTCCAAAGCAGCAAAACCTGAAAATATTATTTGTTCAGATATTGCCGAAGACCTTCTGGAAGAGCTGAAAGAAAAATACAAAATATCCACCACAACTGACAATGTTAAAGTTGCTGAAAAAAGTGAAATCGTAATCTACGCAACCAAACCGCAGATTCTGGGAGATGTATTAAAACAGACAGCATCCGGGCTTAACACATCCAAGCTGATCATTTCCATTGCCGCGGGCGTACCCCTTGCCGCCATTGCATCCGGACTGCACAAGGAGTTGAGGTTGATCCGGGTCATGCCCAACATCTGTGCCTTTGTAAAAGAGAGCGCAACCGCCATTGCTGCCGGCGATTATGCCACTGATAAGGACGTGGCCCTTGCCCGTGCCATTTTCGATTCAGTGGGACGGACCGTTTTTATCCAGGAAAATATACTCATGGATGCATTTACAGGGTTAAGCGGCAGTGGTCCTGCCTATATTTTCACCATTGTTGATGCCATGGCCGATGCCGGGGTAAAAATGGGGCTTTCAAGAAAGGATTCTCTATTTTTATCCACCCAGACTGTGCTGGGGGCAGCCAAGCTGCTGCTCGAATCAGGAGAACATCCGGGCCAGTTAAAGGACAGGGTTGCCTCTCCCGGCGGCACTGCCATCGCAGGCATCCACACCCTGGAACAGGGCGGGTTGCGGACCACGATGATCAATGCGGTTGAATCGGCTACCAAGCGGTCCAAAGAGCTGGGTGAAATGATGGTCAAAGACTTTATAAAGAATAATAAAAAATAGGCCTGCGACCTCAGTGGCGCATTAGCGAGGCCTGTCATAAAAAATGAACAGGGGCAGAAATACTGGCTTAGGGATTCTATTTCTGCCCCGTTCATTTGGCATCGGAACTTTTAGGAGGTGGTTATTGTTATGGCTTAAACATCAAGTTCCTTTTTCAGCCAATCTCTTATATTTCCTTCAACAGCGTATACACCTTTGTACTGACCGATCCCGCGCATAAATTCTGCTTCCAGATCCTTGGGAAGCCGGAAATTCCCAAGATCTTCAGAATCAAAACCTTTTCGCCGGACCAGGGTCAATATCGGCGGCTTTTTCCAGGTATTAATGACAAAGTAGACGGTTTCATTGTCATTGTCCCTTGAATTGTAATAGGCCTGTGATCTTAAAGGTCCCCATTCAAGGTGAAGTGCTATGGCCTCTTCAGGTGTCATCTCCCAGTCAACGGAGTTGACCAGATTGTTATTTTTTCTTATTTCATTCAGACTCATATATGCCTCCATATTTATTGTTCATGAATCCATCTCGAATAACATATAGAGCAAACAGCATGCCATACCATCAACTTTTATCATAACCTATTGTAAAATTTAATTTTTTACAGAAGCAAACAGATTAATAATTTTAGCAACACCTTAAGATGAGACATGACGGGCGAGACACAATTGTCTTACCCGCCATGTGTGTATCGCTTAGGGCTCACTCAATAATTAACACCCAATTTTGCGAGTTGAGTCGCCTGTCCAGCAAGGCGTGGAAACTAAGACATATCAAGATATGTCGTGTTTTCACAACGCTGGTGAGCAGGATGAATCGGCTCTCAAAATGTAAAGTTATTTTTGAGAGAGCCCTCAGGAATCGTTACAAAATAACTTGATCTAAATTGTTTCCAAAAAACCCTTAAAAGACTGGATATTTTAAAAACAAAAGATCGCGTAAGGCAATGCACAGCTTTGCCCTAAGTAATTTTGGAGCCGATCTTTACCAATTTTTATAAAGCAGTTCAAAAAAACCTGTGGGTTTTACACAGGCGGGACATTTCTTGGGTGCAGAATTTCCTTTGTGAATATAGCCGCAACTTAAACAGCGCCATACTGTTTTGGCTTCCTTTTCAAAAAAGGTCTGTTTTTCTATATTCTCAGCCAGCTCCAGGTACATCTGCTCATGATGGTCTTCCGATACAATAATGTTATAAAAGGTATCGGCAGCCCTTTCAAAGCCTTCGGCTTCCGCTTCTTTGGCAAACGTAAGATACATATCTTTGCTGACATACCGCTCAAGAGCGGCGGCCGACAAAAGGTTGGCATGTGTATCTTTGATCACCCCGGTGGGAAAAGACCAGTTAATGGTAAGCTCTCCCCCATTAAAAAATTTGAAAAACCGCAAAGCGTGTTCATACTCCTGATCTGCGGTTTCATCAAATATTTTGGCGACCTGTATGAAGCCTTCATCCCGGGCCTTGGCTGCAAAGAAATTATACCGGGTTCTTGCCTGTGTTTCTGCTGCAAAAGAGGTATGCAGATTAACGGCGGTCCGGCTTTCCCGAAACTTTACCATAATTTCACCTGCTTATTCTTCAACTTCAATGGCGTCGGCACCGCACTCTGCTGCCGCCTGGCGAACCTTGTCTTTAAGGTGTTCCGGAATCTCATCCACCTTAAGGGTTGATTTAAGCTGATCTTCATCATACTCGAAAATCTCAGGACACAAATCATTACAGTTTCTGTCACCCATGCACATTTTGGTAATGGTTACTTTCATTTTTTCCTCTCCTTTTTTAGGTTTTTAATTTAGACTCACGAATCATCCGTTTTAATCCAAAAATTATAATGACTTCTGGTTCAAGATTTTTAAGTATCCCAAAAATCCTGAGATTACAAAAGTCAGAAAGGTTTCAATCTTCATAACCTTCCCATTCTTCCGTCTAACCTTTGCTATGCTGCCATGAAAATATAATGCTTTCATTAATGCCTCATCCACGTGTGATACTTCTCTATCCATGCGAGCAATTTCTTCGGCGCATGGTTCTTTTTCCACAACCCGGCGGCATACTTATTGGCCTCTGACATGGTGGGATAAATATGAATGGTACCCAATATCTTGTTCAGCCCCAGTCCGTGCTTCATGGCCAATACAAATTCCGCAATCACATCTGCGGCATGATTTCCCACAATGGTAACGCCTAAAATCTTGTCTTTCCCAGGCACAGTCAGCACCTTTACAAATCCGTGATCTTCGGAATCGGTAATGGCCCGGTCAAGATCATCAATCCCGTATTTCACCATTTCATATTCAACACCGGCCCTGTTTGCCTCTGTCTCATTGAGCCCCACCCGGGCAACCTCAGGATCGGTATAGGTGGCCCAGGGAATGGTACCATAGTCAGCCCGAAACTTTTTAAACCGGCCGAACAACGCATTCACACTGGCGTACCAGGCCTCATGGGAAGCGGTATGGGTAAACTGGTATCTTCCGTGAACATCTCCGCAGCAAAAGATATTCGGATAATTGGTCTGCAAAAACGCATTGGTTTCAAGCCTGTTTCCGCTGCCCGTTGCCACCCCAAGTTCTTCAAGCCCAAATCCTTGTACATTTGGCGTTCTGCCAAGGGCAATAAGTATTTCATCAAAGGGGACACGGACCGTTCCCCCATTATGATCGCAGACAAGAAATTTTTCTTCCCCCTGCTTTTCAACGGATATGGCGGCATGACCGGTCAAAACCCTTATACCCTCGGCTTCAAACCGGGCTTTGACTGCTCCTGCCGCATCCGGGTCTTCTTTTTTCATGATTTCCGGGCCACGCTGGACAATGGTTACCGTCGACCCCAGGCGCGAAAAAGCCTGTGAAAGTTCACACCCTATAGGACCGGCCCCAAGGACCACCAGGCGTTTGGGAAGTTTTTTAATATCCCATATCGTGTCGGATATATAGTAGTCTGTCTCATCCAAACCCGGCAAATCCGGGATTATGGGCCTGGCCCCGGTGGCCACGATGATATTTTTTGCCGTAATAATCTTACCATTCACCTCAATTTCAAAAGGAGACACAATTTTTGCCCGGCCCTTTATACAGTCCACTCCAAGCCCCGTATACCGTTCAACAGAATCGTTGGGTTCGATCTGCTTTATATTATTATGAACCCGCTCCATGACCTTCTCAAAATTAACATCGGCCGATGCCTTCTCAAATCCGAACTCTTTGGCCCGCTTCACATGGGATGCCAGTTTGGCACTGGCAATCAGGGATTTGGACGGCACACATCCGGTATTTAAACAATCCCCCCCCATTTTATGCTCTTCAATCAGCACGGCTTTAGCCTTTACAGCCGCTGCTATATAGCAAGAGACAAGGCCTGCAGCCCCGGCGCCGATGGCTGCAATATTGTAATCAAAAGAGGCAGGTTTTTTATACGGCGCATATACCTTTTGTGCCCGGATATATTCTGTGCCTTTCTTGGCAATAATGGGGAAAATACCCAAAAGAGCAAAAGAGAACAGGATACCGGGACTTAAAATTCCCGCTGCCGACTCAAGTTTGCCAAGCATGGTACCTGCATTGACAAAGACAATGGTGCCCGGCAGCATACCGGCCTGACTTACCAGGTAAAACACGATGGCACGGATAGTGGTCAACCCCATGACCAGGTTGATGACAAAAAACGGGAACACCGGCACTAATCTCAGGGTAAACAGGTAGAACCCGCCCTCTTTTTCAATCCCGCGGTTGATGGCAACAAGCTTTGTGCCAAATTTGTTTTGCACCCAGTCCCGGAACAGATACCGGGAAAATAAAAACGCCAGGGTTGCCCCGATAGTGCTGGCAAAAGAGATCAGAACTGTCCCGGCTACAAGACCGAAGATCGCCCCGCCGGCAAGGGTCATAATAACAGCCCCGGGGAGAGAAAGGGCAGTGATCACAACATAGATGATAAAATAGACCAGCATGGTGAGACTTTTGTGATCTGTGTAAAATTCCTTAAATGTGTCCAGACGTGTTTTCAAAACCGAAAAGCTTAAAAACCGGTCCAGATCAAATACAAAAAACAGGATAATCAGCAGAACCATCCCGCAGAGAAGACCGATTTTAAAACCAAAGCTTTTTTTCATGGTGTTACCTATAGTGTTTTTTCAATGGCCTGGAATTTCTTCATAAACTTTTTATCGATATAATTTTTTATTACAAAGGCCGTGCGTCCGCCAAATACCAGCCACCATTTTTTTAATACGCCGATGCCGCCGCCTAAATTAAATATCATTAAATAGTCGGGCCCGGGCTCAAAACCTTTCAAAGGGTGGTTTTCAAATGTGGCTAAAATATTGTGCAGCAACACCGGATTCTGGCGAACCGCATAGACCCCGACCTTGTCCAGGGGCTGATCTTCATAGTAAACACAGTCTCCGCCGCCAAAAATATCAGGATACTTCACCGATTGCAGGTATTGGTTAACCAAAAGACCCTTATCCGGGCCCATCGGAAGTTGTGACGCTTCAAAAATAGTGGATGGTTTTACCCCCAGGGCCATAAAAATAAAATCGGTTGATACCGTGTCTCCCGATTCAAGCCGGATGGTATCCTTTGCCACATCTTTTACATATCCTGCCTCGTTTATCTTTATCCCGCGCCTTTCCAGGCATTTTCTGACCCTGGATATGACTGTGTCTTCAAAACGGGACATAAATTTATTCCCGGCAAACACCTCAATATCCGGCATATGGCCTTTGGTCTTTTTTGCCAGCTGCCAGACATTTCCGGCCACCTCTGCTGATGACGGGCCGCCGCCCACAATACTGACATGAATTTTCTTTTGAGAAAAAAGGATCTTTAATTTATCGGCCGCCTCCATAAGACGCTCAATGGGCTTAACCGAATAAATATTATCATGGACTTTCAATGTCTCATCCACAGGCACATAACTGCCGGCATTAAAAGAGAGCACATCATAGGAAAATTTATTGCCGGATGCCGTGAAAACCTTCTTTTTGTCTGCATCAATGTGCGTCACCCGGTCCTTGACAAAGATGCCCCCCTGCTTTTGAACAACGTCTGCCGTGGCAAACCGGATGTCGTCCGGGTGATAGGTTCCCCCAAGCATCCCCGGCCCCATCCCTGAATAGTAATGATAAAAGGAGGGGCCGATCACGGTCACCTTAATCCCTTTTTCAACAAAACGGGAAAGATTGTCCAGGATCATCATGTGGGCATGGCCGCCGCCGGCAAGCACCAGTTGTTTTCTCATATTCTTTTCCATATCGCACCCTGTTAAAGATTGTCCACAAGCTTACCCAGGCTTTTCAGATGCGCCTTTTCTTCATTGGCGATCTGGTTTAGGATCCCTTTGGAATCTTCATCATCCACCCTGCCTGCCACCCTCTGATACAGGTCCAGTGCCTGGGCCTCAATGGACATGGCAAGGGAAATCACGTCAATCTCCGAGCTAAGATCCGATCCGTACAAATCAAGGTATTCCCTGGTAGACAGACCGCCTTCCAAGGCCTTTTTTTCCACCATCTTTTCAAAAGCGTCCTTATCCACCGACTCATTGGTGATATCATTATACGCCAGGTAGATAGACATCTGATGTTTGACCTCAATATCGGACAATTTGGCAAACAGATCTTTCACCGATGGATTGGCCGCCTTTTCTTCCATCTCAAGGTAGAATTCCCGCAATCCCTGCTCCAGTGAATAGGCCACCTTTAAAATATCAGCCGGGTGCTCTTTCCCGCTGAACAGAGACAGTCCCAGCTCTTGGGAACCAATAGCGATCTTTGACTTCCACGCCTTAATCCCGCCCGACACATTGAAAACCTTTTTAAACCCTTTTCCTGCCAGCATCTGCACAGCCACCCGGCTGCGTCCGCCAACCGCTCAATACACAAGGGTGGGCTTTTCTGGGTTCAACTCGTACATGCGGTCTGAAAGTTCCGGCAAAGGAATTAATACTGCGCCGGGAATATGACTTTCCTGATATTCCGAGGGTTGTCTGACATCCAGAATCGTAATATCTTCGGCAGGATGGTCGGCGATATAAGAGTCGGCCCCGCTGTAGTCCAGAGACGCTGCCGGCGTAAAAAACTGCATCCACTTCATTTGAATTTCTCCTTTAATTATTTAAAGATACCCTAACCCGGATATTTCACGAAAGAATTTTGTTTTAGCTGCAAGGCATAGGACGTGAAGCCGTAATTCTTTACTGCGAGCGGCCTGTAACGCAGCAGATGAAGTAAAATCTATCCCAGCGGTTTAAAGCTATTTCTGCTGGCACCGCACACCGGGCAGCGCCAGTCTTCGGGAAGATCTTCAAACTTCGTCCCTTTTGCCACCTTGTTTTTCCGGTCTTTTTTGTCCGGGTTAAAGATACACCCGCAATTGGATACCTGACACTGATACATATCTTTGGGTTCTGCCATAATTACTGCTCCTTGTGCGCTACAACGATTAATACCAAATTAAAATTCTGACTTATATCCTTTCAAGATCTGTACCTGGACCTTTTCATCCACGACACTCCCCTGTCTTATATAAAACCCACGGGAATTTCACCCTTAAAATGAGGACACAGTCCTTTTTTTCAGTGTTTTGTCACTCCTGTTGAGACCACATAAAAAAGTGCGGTCTCATCATCGAGATCAAACAGATCCTGTGCCTCATGGTCGTAAAGTGCTCCCACGGCGCAGCAGCCAAGACCAAGAGCTGTGGCACCAAGATACATCCTGTGGGCAATTCTTGCGGCCGCCATGAACACAGACCGGTATCCTGCAGCGCCCCGGGTCTTCTCAAGGTTTTTGATATCGGCCATAAACAGAAACTGAACAGCGGCCTTTGACATCCAGACCTGATCCAGGCATACCCCGGCCAGGCTTCGGTGAAATTGCCCACTGTTTACCAGGTAAATTCCCCTGCCATCGGCCGTCAAATAGTAAAAACCGTCTGAAACTCCCTCTACATTTTCACAGGTCATGCCGATCTGCAATCCAATGTCGTCATTTTCTCGATCATTTTGCCCTGACTGTTTCAAGGAAGATGCGATCCCAACCAGTTGAGAAAAAAGATGCTGCTCAAGGAGCGTCCCGCTGTATTTTCTTTTTGAAACACGCTGCAATGCGGCCTGAGAATAGGGAATCAATGGCACGGGCTTCTGCCCGGTTAAAGCCTGAATCGATATGGGCTTTGTTTTCTCTTCAGTGTTACCATCGGCATACGGCGCTCCTTTTTTAAGCACCCTGTCTCTCCCAAGTGCTGCCACACTTCTTAAGACGCCCATAGCCGGCAGATCCGGCCGGGAAGAGAGCACTTTGGCCGGCTTTCTGATCAGTTTGGGCAACGCAGGTTCACGGCCTACGGTCACCATGGCCAAAGGGACTTCAACATCGGTATCCAGGCAAAGCATCCTGGTAACGGCATTATCATCGATATCTGTTAAGATGTGTCCCTCAATTCCAAAGGATTTTATTGCCAGACTTAAATTTTCAAGCAGATGGCCTGCATCCAGCAGCATATATCTGAACGCCCGCTGCCTGTATTTCCAGGCACTGATATAAAATTCCGCTGTAATGATAAATGAAACGCAGGGGCCGGAATCCATCGATTTTTCGGTTTTGTGTATCAATCCTGCAACCTGGTGTATCATGTCACAATAATACACACCTGTCTCAAGACCCACCATTCCCTGGACAACCAGGTAAAGATGGCATGGATACAGCCCGCCGGCAGAGGGCACTGTTCTGCTGAAAAAATCTATCCCGCGAAAACGGGCCGAGCGGGTTACCCCATAGGCCAGAAACAGGATCGAAGAAAGGGTCTTACTATCAGGAACAACCCCTGATGGCCGGACACTGCCGGACGAAAAAAGGCTGTCCAGAGGGATATCCTGCGGCAGGTGACGATCCCGGATATCAAATGTTTTTAAATAGTCATAGGATTTCACCGGCACGGGATAATTGTCAAAGTCGAGGACATGACCCTTCATCCTGTGCCGGGTATATGAAGTTAACCAGTGGTAATCCCTGGTTGAATTTACGGTTTCAGCCATCTGTTGAAGGAGCGTCCTCATCCACTTCGGTGTCCATCACCATCATGCATTCATGGCATTCAAGCTCGATATTGGGGACGTCTCCATACCGTTTTTTTATCTCTTCTTGGGACAGATGCGACACTCCGGAACAGCCACATTGTGGACAGGATGTCTTTATACGAATTTTTTTGGCCATGATTTCCTCCTGAATGATTAGTCCGTGAGTTACCGGTCAGGACTGGCTCTTAATCTGGGGATCATTGGGACCGCCGGCACAGTCGGGCGTATAGCAGGAATTATCCACAAAAGCGCAGTCCTCATTACAGGACGGGCATTTTTCAGGCGGGGTATCCGCTTCTACATTATAACCACATTTTTCACACATCCAGCTGTTCATTGTTTGTCTCCTTTATTTAATTATATGGTTCACCACAAATGACTCTTCTCTATTTTTGGTATCACCATTTCCCTTATTGTTGGGCATTCTGGATAAAACTTTTTTAATTTATTAAGCTATCAATAATCATGCCAATTTTTTTTATTTGGCTTTTATGTGGAATTTTTCTTCAAATCATTTTATATCTTAGCAGACTATTTTTTTGAAAAACGTTTTTTACCGGATCAGGAAAGGTGCAGCGTATTCACTCTTATACCACAGATCAGAGCACTGAGAAAATCAATTCTCCGTTAAAAAGGAAATTTGTTTTTGGCGTTATTTTTATTGTCGTGCCTATCCTGGGGCTGCTGTTCACCTGGATCGGTTTCAGGATCATGAACCAGGGGAAACAGGAAACCCTTGAAAAAGCACGGGTGATTGCGGACCAGATTGTATTGACCCGCCAATGGGTAACCGATGTCATGGGGGGAGTCTATGTCAATGTGGACAGCCCCGGCGCCCGGGGAGTCAGTTATGCCACAAAAAATAAAATCGTCACCCCCCATGCGACCTATCGGCTTTTTACCCCTTCCATGGTCACCACAAAACTGTCCCAGTATTCCTTTGAAAAAAAATCCTACCAGTTCAGGCTTTCCAGCCTTGAGCCCCTTAACCCGAACAATCGGCCCAATGATTTTGAGACTACCGCTTTAAACCGGTTCAAGGCAGATAAATCAAGAGAGTACTATCGATATACGGACACCCATTTCGATTATATGATTCCGCTTTTAAATACCCGGGGCTGCATCAAATGCCACACCCGGGAAAAAAAGCAGACAACAAGTATTATTGGCGGATTGCGGGTGACGCTTCCCTATGAAAACATCCGCAATTCATTTACCAGGAGCATCTGGCTGCTCGCCGGGGCCGGTCTTTGCATTACCCTTGTCATGGTGCTGGTGTTACTGTTTTTTACAAAAACCCTGATTTTAAAACCTTTAGACGAGCTGGAAGAAAAAAGCCGGCAATTGTCCGAAGGCGATCTTACCGCCCGTGTCTCCCTGGATACAAATGACGAACTTGAACGGCTGGGGAAATCCTTTAACCAGATGGCACAAAGCCTGATGCATAACAGGGACAATTTAGAAGATCGGATTGCCCGGGCCACTGAGGATCTCGCCCATGCCAATCACGAACTGCTAAAACTGGATAAGCTTAAATCCGATTTTTTAACCAACATGTCCCATGAACTGCGCACGCCTTTAACAGCGGTGAAGGGCAGTGTCAATTATCTTGAACGCACCGTCAAAGACGCGGAACAGCTGGAATTCATTGGAATCATTGAAAAGAACATTTCCCGCCTCACACGGCTGATCGCCAATCTTTTTGATTTCACCCGGCTGGAAGCCGGCGCCATTGAATGGGAATTTTCAAAAGAGGACCTAAGCCAGCTTGTCAGGGATGTCATCGACATCACAAGCCCTTTGGCCCTTCAAAAGCAGATTGAAATCCATTTGGACGCTCCCGACACCCTTTTTGCCGTCATTGACTTTGAAAGAATGGAACAGGTTCTGGTCAACCTGATAGACAATGCCATCAAATTTTCAGAGCCCGGTGACACGATCCTTGTCAGCCTGGAAAAAAGCGGCAGTGAAACAATTATCCGAGTAAAAGACCAGGGCCCGGGAATTAAAAAGGAAAATCTTGAAACCATTTTTAAAAAATTCTACACTGCGGCCAACGGTTCAGGTACAAAAAACCAGGGCGCCGGTATGGGACTGGCTATTTCCAGGGCTATCATCCTGGCCCATAACGGCAGTATTCATGTAGAAAGCATCGAGGGTGAAGGCAGTTGTTTTGTTATCTGCCTTCCGGATCAGGACAGTCAGGTTGAATAAAAGATGAAGAACAAAACGATTTTAATTATTGATGACGACAAAGATATCGTTCAAACCGTCAAGGGAAACCTGAAACTGGACGGATTCCATGTTATTTACGCATACCTTGGCAGACAGGGCATTGACATGGTGGAAACCCAGACACCGGACCTGATTCTTTTGGACCTGACACTGCCGGACATGGACGGCATCATGGTGTGCGAAATATTAAGAAAATCCTATGATGTGCCCATTATCATGCTCACCGCCCGGGACTCCCTGTCAGACAAGGTATTGGGGCTGAAAAGCGGGGCTGACGACTATATTGTCAAACCCTTTGAATACCTGGAACTGTCCGCCAGGATTACAGCGCTTTTCAACAGGCTGGAGCGCTCCATGGTCAAGGAAAAACAGTCCCTGGACCATATTGAAATCAACCACAAAACCCGCCAGGTCATTATCAAGGATGAACAGGTCAAGCTGACCAAAACCGAATTCCAGCTGCTGCAGCTGTTTTTGTCCCACCCGGACCAAACCCTGTCCCGGGAATTCATTGAAAAACAGATCTGGTGGGATTCCCAACTCTATTCCAACAGCAGGGCCCTGGATGTCCATATCCAGCGTTTGAGAAAGAAAATCGAATCCAACCCGGAAACACCGCAGCTGATCGTCACCGTTACAGGTGTGGGGTATAAATTTAATCCGGGGCAGAGCTGATTCTTCGAAATTAATAATCCCCGGGATTTTTAAAAACAGTCTGGGGTTTTAAATCCCGATCTGTGGGAGATATATTTTAGAGAAAGTGCTCAGTATTTGTCTCCTGAAACTCCCGAGCACTTATACCATCATTGTGCTATACTAAAAAATCGTAATAACAAGAATAAAACATAATGTGATACCCTCAAATCTGGCCGCCGGTTTGATGATTAAAAAGGTTTGGATGGATTTAAGGCTGATGATAGTGGTATCCTTAAGGCAATCACCAACCGCCATGAATTTTTTGGCTATCGCCATTGACAAGGCTGCTGCCAAAACAGCCAATATGATCGGTTGAGATTTGGGATACCCCAGGACATGCATATTTTTCATGGTCAATCTGAAAGAATATAACTATCTTTTGTGATAGAAACTATATAAAAGGAGTTTTTATGAATAAAGCACCTAAGATCAGCACCTATATCGTGTTTTTTCTCTTAATAGTGTCTTCTATTGGTTTCGCAACGGATAGACCTTTAAATCTTGTATGTGGAGAAAACTTTCCTCCTTTTAGCTATAAGGAAAATGGCGTTATTAAAGGGATGGATGTAGAGACAGTTTTGGAAATGGCTGCAAGACTAAATATTGAGGTTAAAATTAAACTTAAGCCCTGGAAAAGAGTTTTATCAATGACTGAATTAGGAAAATGTGACGGCGCTTTTTCATGTTTTAAAACAACTGAAAGACAAAAGTTTGCACTTTATACAGCCCCTGTAAATTATAGTACCTATTCAATTTTTGTTAAAAAAGGAAACGAATTCAAATTTTCATCGATAACAGACCTATATGGTAAGCTTTTCGGCAAAAATAGCGGGTTGGTAGTTAGTGATGAGTTCGATCAGGCAGTAAAGGAAGGAAAGATTTCATTAGTAGAAATATCTTCAAATCTAGTCGATTTAGCTATGTTAAATAGGTTTGATATGTTTGTTGACAATTTACTTCTTACTCAATACCAATTAAAGAGAAAAAAATTAACAGGACAAATAACACCGCTCCCAAGACCTATTACAAAAGCAAGGGGAGCCTACTTGATCATATCAAAAGCAGCAGTTATTAAAGAAAAAGAATCTCTAATTAAAAAAATGGCCAAGGTACTTAAAGAAATACATTCAGATGGAACAATTCAAAAGATTCAAAATAAGTATCTGAAATAAAATATTACTAAAAAATCAGGATAAAAATTTATAGTTTATTGATCCTTTACAGTATAGTGTTTTTTACAGAAAATGTGTATCCATTCACGGGGTGAAGCAGGCAAACCCGATCAGATCCAAGATAGATCAG
>CAZLTD010000011.1:639-73927 GCA_964562385.1 uncultured Desulfobacula sp. | reverse complement strand
CGGTCATGCCCATATGCAAGGCAAGATCGCCCAATGTGGTGACGGCAGCCTCGACAGTTTCAGTGATAGCTTCAAGTTCTTTAATCTCTTTTGCTGCCGCAATGGTTTTATGCATTTCACCTAAGAGATTCATAAATGCCCTTCCATTATCCATTCCAAGTTTTCTACCCAATAGATCCATGGCCTGAATACCATTGGTGCCTTCATAAATGCTGGTAATTTTGCAGTCCCGAAGCAGCTGTTCTTGGGGGAATTCCCTCATGTATCCGTATCCGCCATAGATCTGGATCCCCTGGGTGCACACATCATGAGCCCTGTCAGTACAATAAGCTTTTACCACCGGGGTCAGGAGGTCGATAAGCCCATTGTATTTTTCAATATCTTTTTTTGAATTTGATATTTTGACCTTGTCGAAAAGAAGGGCTGTATAATAAAGCAGAGATCTCATCCCATCGACATACGCCTTCATTGACATTAACTGGCGTTTTACGTCCGGGTGGTTAATGATGGCAACCGGTTTGGCGTTCTTATCATGTATCTGGCGCAGGTCTGTTCCCTGAACTCTCTGCCGGGCATAATTAACTGCATTGATGTATGATGCCGTGGCAAAACCCAGGCCCTGCAATCCAATGCCAAGCCGTGCTTCGTTCATCATGACAAACATTGCCAGCATGCCTTTGTTTTCTTCACCCAATAATTCACCCCGGCATTCGCCCTTTGAACCAAATGAAAGCGAACAGGTGCAGCAGCCGTGAAGCCCCATCTTTTCCTCAATACCGGTACATATCACGTCATTGAGTTCACCAAGGATACCGTTTTTATCGACCCTGAATTTGGGAACCAGAAAAAGAGAGATGCCCTTTGTGCCGGCAGGTGCCCCTTCAATGCGGGCCAGTACCGGGTGAATGATATTTTCTGTCAGGTTATGGTCTCCGCCGGAGATAAATATTTTGTTCCCGGTGATGGAATAGGTTCCATCGTCGTTTTTTTTAGCTGTGGTGGTTAATGCACCCACATCGGATCCGGCCTCGGGTTCGGTAAGGCACATTGTGCCGGCCCAGACCCCTGTGTACATTTTTTCCAGATATTTTTTTTTCTGCTCAGGGGTGCCGAATTCTTCAACCAGTTTCCCGGCGCCATGGTTCATTTTCGGATAGAGCATAAATGCTGCGTTGGCGCCGATGAACCACTCGCTGGCTGCGTTGGCAAGGATTTCGGGCATGCCCTGGCCGCCGACCTTTGGGTCCTCGCACATGGCAATCCATTCACCCTCACTCAAAAGATTAAGTGTTTTATGGAACGATTCCGGAACCGTTACCGTGCCGTTTTTAAAATGGCATCCGATTTCATCCCCGTCTTTCTGGGTGGGCAGGATTTCTTTGATGGCAAGGTTACGGGCCTCATTTAGAACCATATCCATTATTTTTTTATTAAAATCTTTAAATTGACCAAATTTGGACAGTTCCGATACATTGAGAACTTCATGGAGAATAAAGTTCTGATCTTTTCGGTCTGCAATAGATTGTGCCATTATTTTGTTCCTCCTTCCTTTGGTTTAAAGGACATTTCATAGGTGTCCTTGAGTTCAAAGATATGGTTGCTCCAGATCCTGGAGAATCTGTCCTTATCCCTGTCTGATGTGCCGATCATCTTTAAACAGTACTCGCGCTGTTTTTCAGTGGTGTCGATTTTTGAGTAAAGTTTCAATGCATATTCGCTGAAATCCCTGACCATAAAATCAAATATCTGCTCTAAAAGGTCCTGATCAAATTTTTCCATATTGTACTTTTCAATGATCAACTGGCCATAAGCCACCAGGGTGACCATTTCCCCTATGTACAGGAGGAAATCCATGTTTTGGGACTGTTCCTTGTCCGGGCCGGAATGGGTAAGCATCTGCTTTAATAGGGCTGTCTGCTCTTTGAAAATTTTGATGTTTTGGAAATCAAGGCTGTCGTAGGCAATGGTGTAGTCATGAAACAGGATCTCCCCAAGACCTTTTGTGGGACCCTGGTTAAAAAGAAATTCATCGCATGCGGCATCATCCCTGTTGGGAATTTCAGGGAACTCTTTGGGATTGAAAAAGTAGTTCTGGATGAATTTCAAGACAAGGGCCATGTTCACATGAACCGTTCCCTCAAGCTTTGGAAGGCCGCGCACCAGGTGAGAAGCCATCTCAAAATACATCTCTTTTTCAAAACCCTTGGCTGCGATGACGTCGGCGATCAGGTCGACCACCCGTTCTCCTTCTGTCGTGACCTTCATTTTGACCAACGGGTTATAGAGCAGGTATCTTCTATCATCACTGGAGGCAGATCTCATATAATCGGTTGCACGGCGGGAGAAAATTTTCATGGCGCAAAGCCGTGTATAGGCATCTACAAAGAGCTGCCGGATATGCGGGAAATCAGTCACCCATTTTCCGTAAAGGTTCCTGTTGCCGGCATGGTTCAGCCCTTCATAAAAGGCATGTGTGGCAATGCCGATGCTGCCCCAGCCAAGGTTGAATTTGCCCACATTGACCGTATTTAACGCGGAATCCCAGGCATCCCGGCCTGTGGAAAGGATCTCGTTATCCGTCACCGGGTAGCCGTGCAGGCCATACTCGGCCACATAGCTTTCCCAGGCCACAACGTTTTTAACCAGATCATAGTTCTCATGTTCAGGGTCTGCAGCAAAAAATACATATTCGCCTGTTTCGCTGTTTTTTCCAAATGTGGAAACAATGGCTGCCTTGTTGGCATTGCCGATATAGTATTTACCGCCGTCCGCTACATAATTGCCCTCAGAAAGGGGTGTTAAGGTCATGTCCGAGGCATACAGGTCCGCCCCATGCTCTTTTTCCGATAGTCCGAAAGCAAATATATTGCCTTGCTCCAGCAGTTTTGCGGTTTTATGCTTGATTTCTTCATTATTCCCCATCCAGATGGGACCCAGACCTAGGATTGTCACCTGCCAGGTATACCAGAAATTCATGTTGTAAAAGCCTAAAATTTCAGTGAAATTACAGATGCGGTGGGTGTCCCACCGGGCGTTGATATTCCCGTTTGCATACCGTCTGGGTGTTAGAAGGGTGGATAAAATTTTATTTTCTTTCAAAAAATCAAGCAGGTCCGCGTACCAGTTGTGCTCGTGATAATCTTTTTTTAATTGCTGTTTTCCGCGGTCTTCAAAAAAGGCAATTGTTTTTTTCATGATGTCCCGGGATGCAGGATCAAGGTGGTAAAATTCTTCAGTTTTAGGATTGAGCAGTGTTGTGGTCACGTTGTTGTTTCCTCCTATTATCCGTCTGTCATTCCTGTTTGCTTTATTAAAGCAGGCCAGGTCCGTGTGATTGCAGCATCAGAAGTAGACAGGTATGGCAGTCTTAAATTTGCCTTGTAATAACATTGTTATCGTAGTCGCCTGTCGACCGACGACTGAAACTATTGTAAGGAATTTTCAAAGCCTGTCAAGCTATTTCCCAAATTAATTTTAGCAAATATGATCAGGCAGTTACCCTTGACAATATGTTGTCATCGCAATGCCATTATGTTGCCAAAACCAAAACTGCAAATGTTTTAAAAGGGCAACCACCTCGCTTATACTTTGCGGTATTTGTTTTTTAAATTCAGGCAGATATGGAAAACAAGATGAAAGGTCAGGCCGCTGGCATGTTTTATGCCCTGTTCTGTTTCACGTTGATATAGAAATAATTGGTTTTGAAATTTTAACACTGATGAACCAAAGGGCATGGTAGTCATGACAAGTCAGACAATCGACAGGAGAAAAAACAAGCGCTACAATGTCATCAAAAGCGCTTATGCAGCGTTTTGTGACGGCAGTCGATATAAAGGTGAAATTGTTGATATCGGCATGGGCGGTCTCTGCTTTGACTACAAAAAAGATCACAAAGAAAATTCATGTACAGGTGAGAATAACCCTGATTCTATTTTTTTAAGGAATCATGACTGTGTGGTTGAAAATTTAAATTCCAGAACAGTTCGGGATTATGGCCTTGAATCCGGTATCACCGGTAAACCAGCCAGCCTTAGAAGAAAGCATCTGCAATTCGTTGATTTAAATATACAGCAATTGTTCGACCTGCAATATTTTTTGCAAAATGTTGTTGTATGAGAGTGTCGTGTGTGGTTAACTGTCTATATTCATATATAAAAACAATACAATTGTACTATGAAAAAGTTCCAATGGTGTAAGGTTTCAAAGAGGTAAATCAGAATTCATAATATATCGGAGCGATAATGAAAACAGTGGTAAAGTGGTTCTTGATAGCAGGAATGGTATTCTCTTTTTGTACCAACGCTTCAGCTGGTGAGACAATTCGTTTGGCAACCGGCGAATGGTCTCCGTTCATTTCAAAGGATTTAAAGCACGGTGGCGTAGTGCTCCATATAATCAGTGAGGCGTTTGCATCTGTCGGGATAAAAACAGAATATACATTTTATCCATGGGCACGTGCGAAAGCCGTGGCTCAATCCGGCAAATTTGACGGTTCTGCTGTATGGGGTGTGTCTTCTGAGCGCGAAAAACATTTTTATTACAGTGATTTAGTTATGATCAGTCCTTACGTGCTGTTTCACTTAAAAAGCTATCCTCTGACCTGGGAGACTTGGGATGATCTTATTGGAGTGCCAATGGGCGGTCTCAGTGAAACAAACTATGGTGTGGATTTTAAACGGCTTGAAAAAGCAGGCAAGATGAAAGTTCAATGGGTACCAAGAGATGATCTTAATTTTAGAAAATTATTGGCAGGGAGGATCAAATTCGTACCTTTGGAGCTGGATGTGGGATATCATATAATTAACTCGAATTTTATGCCTGAAAAAGCGCGTTTGTTTACGCATCACCCAAAGTATGACCACAATGCATTTTATCACCTTTTGATGTCCAAAAAGAATGAAAGAAGCAGAGAACTGTTACTTTTGTTCAACAAAGGTTTAAGACATCTTCGCGCAAATGGACATTATGATGACTATTTTAAAAAATCCAGAAAAGGGGAATATATTAAAAAATAATATAGACCCACTGGGATATTTATGGGCCAGTCTCATATTCCAACATGTTTGTAACTTGAGTTTGATTTGCTGATTTTTAGTGTTCCTGTTTTGGGTATTGATGTAAGTGCCAGGCAAATCCTGCCAGAAAAAAAATGAGTAATATAACGATGCTTCCGAAAACTTTTCTCATGTTACCGTTTCCCTCTCTTTTGGGTTAATACATGTTTGGCAAAATCCGCATAGGCGGTTCGCGTGTCATATTTAAATGTATACCCGGTTTTTTTAATCAGTTTTTCACTGGTGGCAATCCAGGAGTATTTCATCAGATTCAGTGCAGCATTAGGAAACTCGGTGAGGAATTTAAGCCTCAGGTGCCAGGCAGTGCCGTTCAAAAACCTGAGCAAAAAATCTGGAACCGGAACAGGAATGTTTCCCAGTATCCTGATCATTTCAGGAAATGAGAGTGTGCCTTCCCCTGCAACATTGAATATGCCGTCAAGCCTCTTTTCAAGGCAGAGGATCATGATCCGGACGAGGTCGTCTTCGTGAACATACTGGAAAGGTTTTGTTTTCCTGGGCAGGAGTACAAAAGGCTTTTTCAAGTGAGTGGACATGGGGTTGTCAAGACCGGGACCTGCCACATAGCAGGGCCGCAATACCGTTACACAGATGCCTGGATTATCCTGGGCAAACATTTTAACAATGGACTCAATCTCTTTTTTGTTCTTGCTGTAGACCAAGTCATCGTTTCCCCGTAAAGGACTGCTTTCAGTGAGGGGAATATCGTTGTCGGCATGAAACCCGTAAGCTGTGGTGGAACTGGTGTAAAGAATCTGGGAGATCCCGGCTTTCATGGCACAGTTAAAAATATTTTTGGTGCCGCAGACATTGATGTCCTCAATGTTTTTGGTGTCGTGTCCCGGCGCAAACACATAGGCCGCATGGATCACCGTGTCAATGTCATAATCTTTGAGGATATCCGTTACCGGTTCCCTTACATCCTGATTGAAAAAGGTGAAATTATCCAATTGAAAATCAGGCTTGCGAATATCCAGGCCCACAATATGCTGTACCTGTTCATGGGCTGAAAGTGCTCTGGCGATTTTGCCTCCCAGATACCCGGATGCTCCTGTAATAAAAATATTTTTCATTTGTTCCCCTATAAACTAAAAAAGTTTCATAACTGTATTGCATTGGGTGAGTTGTCACTTTTTCAGGTTTTTTTCACCTTGACAGACACAGCAGTTTAACCACTGGTCGTTTGAGAAACGGCATCACCCAGAATGCAAAGGACAGCACATAAGTGAGATAATGAATTTTCCAATGTGTTTTTTTTGCGTGGGCCGCCTTCCATACCAGAGCGGCGATCTGATCTGGTTTCAGATTTACACCAGTAGACGCCACGCTGTGGGCCTGGCAATCAGCCTGGGTAACCATTGGTGTGGCCACATAGGGGGCTAAAATGTCAGATACCTGAATGTCATACTGTTCCAGTTCAAGATCCAATGCTTCGGTTAAACCGCAGATGGCTGCTTTTGTTGCTGAATAAACCGCCAGTTCCGGCAACCCATAGATCGAAGAGGTGGAACTCATGGAAATGATCCTGGCATCTTCGGTCTTTTTTAACAGGGGCAGGGCAGCGTGGATACCGTTTAAAACCCCCTTGATGTTAATATCAACGGTCAGATGCTGCTGGGCCAGATCAATGGTTTCATTCAACCCCATTCTTAAAATCCCGGCATTGTTAAACAGAACATCCAATTTGCCGTTGGTTTTTTTTGCAAATGCATCAATGGTTTCAAGATATGCTTCGGGATCGGTTGCATCCATGACAGATGAAAAACAACAATCAGTTCCTATTTCGTTTTCCAGTGTTTTCAATCCTTCCGGGTTCATGTCAACAATGCCTACGAACCACTCTTTTTCAGCAAAATAGAGGGCCGTTTCCCTACCAATACCGGAAGCGGCGCCGGTGATGAAAATAGATCTCTTCATGGGCTTACACCTTTTCCAGTAAATGAATGCACATGGCAGCTTCTTCCACACCAATATTGCCGCCGCCGTTTTCCGCAAGGCCGATCCTTGCCCCTTCCACCTGGCGTTGTCCTGCCTCACCCCGAAGCTGCTGACCGATCTCAAAAATCTGGGCAAGCCCGGAAGCCCCGATGGGATGACCGCGGCATTCCAGCCCGCCGCTGGTATTGATGGGTTTATCCCCGCCCAGTTTTGTGGCACCGGATTCCGCATAGGGTCCGCCTTCATCCTTGGGGCAAAATCCCATGGCTTCGGTCTGGTGAAGTTCTCCGTAAGAGGTGGCATCATGAAGTTCTGCAAGATCAATGTCATCAGGGCCCAACCCAGCCTGGTTGTATGCTTGTTTTGAAAGCCTTTCACCGATGTCTGTTCCGCTAAGTTCTCTGTCTGTCCCGGTTCCCAATACGGATGCCAGGATCTTAACCGGCCTTGCATGACTCAGTTTTTTAAGATACTCGCCCGAACAGACAATGGCTGCTGAGGCACCGTCCCCGACGGGGGCACACATGGACCGGGTTAAAGGATAGGCCACCGGATGGTCGGCAAGGACCTGATCAACGGTCATATCCTGCTGGTACTGGGCCATGGGGTTTAATGACCCGTGGAAATGGTTTTTGGCACAGATGGCGGCCAGCTGCTCCCGGGTGGAGCCGTATTTGCTCATATGCCATCTGGCGCCCATGGCATAGGCATCCATGAAAACACTTCTGCCTTGTCCCGGGGGTGTCTGGCCTTCAGGAATTTCAAGGGAAAATGAGTTGTTCAACTCTTCCATCATGGCAAGGTGCTGATTGAAATTTGCCACGTCCATGCAGGATGCATAGGCGCTTAAGGATTTCATTTTGTCCTCATGGGTGATCTTTTCAGACCCCAGGGCCAGGGCCACATCATACATGCCGGCCTTTATACCGGTGCAGGCAAGATGGAGGGCTGTGGAAGCGCCGGCACAGGCATTTTCAATATTGGTTACCGGTATGGCTTCAATGCCCATGGATCTGCAAATTACCTGACCCCTGATGGAATGCTGTCTTTTGAACATACCCCAGAATGTATTGGCAAAAAAGACGGATTCCAGATCCTTTTTTTTAAGCCCTGCATCTTTTAAGGCAAGGGCTGTAGCCTCGTGAGCCATATCCCTGACACCCCTGTCTGGATATTTATTGAACCGGATCATGCCAAGGCCTATTATATATACGTCATTCATGGTCTCATCCTTTCAAAATTTCCTGCTGTTCTTAATGGTTTAAAAAAAGTGGCTTTCAGAAATCTTACAAATGATGGGCTGCAGTTATCATGAGAGTATCATTGGCACCGTCTTCGATTCTGCCGGCCCTTGCATCCCTGAAGAATTTTTCAACAGGATACTCGCGGCTCAATCCGTTGCCCCCGAATATCTGGATTGCCTCATTGGTAACTTCAAAAGCAATATTTGAACAATACACTTTAGCTGCAATGGAATACTCGATCTTTGGCGGGGTATTGCTGTAGTTATAGATCATGGCGGCACGGGAAAATGCCCTTGCGGTTTCAATCCTGGTAAACATATTAAACAGCTTGTGTTTGATCAGCTGGTGTTCAAACAAGGACTTGCCACCCTGTATACGGTTTTTCGCATAATTCAATGCTTCTTCATAGGCGGCACGGGCCACGCCTACATGAACTGTCCCGATAAATGCATTGGCCGTGGAAAGGGTTAAGTCCAGCATGGATTCATAGCTTTCCTCGTCAATGAGCATGTAGTCCTTGGGAATTCTGACCCCGTCAAAAAAGATTTCACCCTGACATAGTGCGCGCTGGCCGATTTTATCCAGAGGTTTTCCCTTTCTAATGCCATCAAGATTAAGCGGAACGATACAGATGCCGCCGCCTGACATTCCCAGGGAAGGATCAATGGTGGGGTACAAAAGACAATGGGTGGCAACAGGTCCGTTTGACACCCATGCGGATTTCTGTCCTTCGATCACCCATTCATCCCCATCCAGGGTTGCCCTGCATTGACCGGAGATATTCGGGTCCTTGAACTGGGGTGTAAACGGGGTTAGGACATCAGTGCCATGCTCCGGTTCCGTCATTCCCCAGCATCCTATGATGGAGGCGTCTTTATTTTCACAAAACGGCATGATAATCTCTTGGGCCAGACGTTCACTGGGAACCATGGATGCGAAGAATGAAGGCATGCATGCACATCCCAGACCTACGGCAAACTCAATGCTTCCCCATCCCAGTTCCTCGAGGATGATATGGGTTTCAAGAGGATCAGTGCCAAGCCCTCCCCATGCATCGGGTATAAACAATGTATGATATCCAAGCTCATACCCTTTTTTTAATGTGTTCTTAAAAAGCGGGCTTTTGATCATCTCTTCGGGATCATCTATTTTGTCAAGTTCAAGACTTGCCGGCCGCAGCACTTCTTTTGCAAACTTCCTTGTTTCTTCTTTCATGGATTTTTGTTCCTTGGTCAAATCCATGTTTAATTCTGTGTAGCCTCTCATAAAACACTCCTTTTTATCGATATCCGGGGTTCAATTTTTATATTCTGTAAAAGAAAAGACATTTTCAGATTCCGGTGAAAACTCTGTTTTTAAAACCCGGTCCAGGGCCTTTTCCGAAATGGTTTTCGGAATCACGTCTTTTACCTGCAGAAATGTGGGAATAAAGTTGGGCTCAAGGTCTTTGATACATTTTTTAAAAATGGCACCAGGGTCGATGACTTTTCCCTTAAACGGGGCAATACCTGCAACAAGATCGCTTTCCCCCGGCGCACCTGATGCTGCGGGAATACCGTAGACACAGACTTCACTGACATCGGGATGCTCACCAATTGTTTTTTCAATATGATCCGGTTGAATAAAATCTCCGGCGCGCCTGAGTTCTTTTCCCATACGGCAGACAAAGAAATACCAGCCTTTTTCATCCCTATAGACCTTGTCGCCGGTCCTGAGCCATCCACCTTTTGTCTTGGCTTCCGAGGCCTCCTTATTGCCCAGGTAGTCCACCTTTGTGTCCCCTTTGGTCATCCTGGAGATTAATTCACCTTCTTCATTGTCTCCCAGGGCATTGTCATCTTCATCCACCACCTTGAATTCCATCATTCCCGGCAATGGTTTTCCCATGGAGCCGATGGGGCCTTTGCCAGGTGGCTTGTAAGCAAAACCGCCTTCAACAGCGGCATACCATTCCAGGATCTTCAAATCGAACCGTTTTTCATACTCCTCCCATATGGCTTTGGGGGTTCCGGCACTGATGACGGTTTTAACCGGGTTGTCCGCATCATTGTCTTTAGGAGGCTCATTGAAAATACCCGCCATCATGCCACCCAGGAGCGAAAAGGAGGTGCGCTTGAATTTGCGGCAGATATCCCAGATCCGGCTTTTTGTAAATTTAGCGCTGAAAACCGCTTTTGTACCGGTGGCTATGGCTGGAAAAAGGGTCACGGCCTGGGCATTACCATGAGTCAAAGACAGTCCGGTGTAAAGTACATCACCGGGTTTGTATTTCCATACCAAACGGGTGATGATGGTGTAGATGCCGAACCGGTTGTTCCGGATAAGCACTCCTTTAGGATCTCCTGTGGTACCGGAGGTATATATGATCTGCATGGGATGGCTGACCTCCATGATCTGCTGTTCCACCTTGTCCCAGGTATCGGCTGCAAGAATATCATCCATTGAGATAAATTCCGGTGAAACGGTTTGCTTAGATTGGGCAGCCCTGGCCACAAAGATAGTTTTAAGGTTTGGCAGATCGCTTAAGACTTCTTGAAGTCTTGGAAGAAAATCGGCTGAAACCACGATTGCCTTGGCATTTGAGTTTTTAAGCAAAAACTTAAGCCGGTCGCCACGGCTTCTTGGGTCAATGGGAACCATTATGGTTCCGATAACAGAGGCTGAAATTAGAGACAGTACAAACTCGGCATGGTTGAGCATGAACACTGCAAAGGTGTCATCTTTATTCAAACCTGCATCAAGAAAGGCCCGGGCGATTTTGTTTGACCCTTCATATAAATTTTTATAGGTTAAAATTTCTTCTTTAGATTCACCGTTTTCAAACACCAGTACCTCTTTATTCGGTTTTGAATCGGCTTTCATTTCAATGAAATGAGAAACAATGGCCTGGTTTAAATGGGCTTTGGATGTCAATTGATCACCTCTGTTTTTATTCATGTTACGTAAAAATCTAATCTTCATTAATTTCTACTATTCTACTGCGCCAATAAATCCCCTGTTGTAAGGCGGGAATTCTCTCTCAAAGGATTTGTCCCAATGCTCTTTGGTCCAGAATTCATGACGGTCGAAATAAGGATTCTTTTTTGCCGCACTCACCGAAACCGAAATGCAGATATCCACATCTTCTATGATCTCAAGTGCAAAGGCGGAAAATGCAAGGGTACTGAAAACCCGGCAATGAAGTCCGAGCCTGTGGGCCATGCTGGCCGCTGCATTGGCAGCGATATTCATGTTAATGTTTTTAAACATGCAGGAAGGGCCATGTGCCGTTAGGGATTCCATCTTTTCGGTTTTATTGAGTTCAGCGCAGGTTTTGTAGCCGCATGCCCCGCAATTGTAGTTGAAATCGGATTTTCGCTTATCCCCGATGATCAGAAGAGAGCAGGGTTCTTTTATGAGCTGAACCACATGTCTCCCATCTCTGGCAGCCAGGGGAGAAAGATCTCCTAAAGAAAAACAATATTCTCCGATCTGTTCGAGCTCTTCGTTTCCCACCGTTAGCATCTTAACGGTGTTCCTGTCTTTAAACCGATAGCTGTTGTGGGCGGCCAGGGCGATCAGTTCCATGGAACGATCCAATCCGTTTTCCACAAGTTCGGACATCTGTTTTATTGTCATTGCTTCCTCCTTTAGCTGTAAATGGACCTGAACTGGGGCCACAAACGGTTAATCATTCTGTCATTCATGGTGCGCTGGTTGATTTCGGCATATTTTTTCGGGATATCTCTGAACGGACTCTTTTCTGTAACGGAAATCCCCAATCCTAACGCAAACCCGGTGTCTTTCGGGAGTATTCCCATTCGCATGGCTGCGGCCCCCATTGACCAGTAGACTCCATAGTCTATGCCAAGGTTCCTGGCCTGGCTGATCATTCCGTCGATGGCATAGGAGATATTACTTGCTCTGAAGGTGCACAAAGGGCCTGTAAATGCGACATCATCATCAGCCGGAAGCTTTTCTTCTTCCTTTAAATATTCGCAAACCATTTTTCCGCACAGGTTGCAGTTGGTATCTGCAGGATCGGTCAAGCACCTGACGGAAGTGACCAGTATCAATGTGTCCGCATCTCTCATCATTGCTGCATCACGCTTAAAAAAATTCCAGGCTTTTTGCACAACCCCCATTTTTTCAACCTTCTGGCAGATATCTTCGATATCACAGGGATCGTCGATAATGTGAAATGTACATTCGCCAACACCGCCCACCCTCGGCGTTGTGGTGCCGGATGCCAGCATGAGACGGGCAGCTGTCTTTACCGCATCCTTCCGGTCGGTTTCATATTGTCTGATACTGCGTTCCATAGTGTCCTCCTTTTATTGTCAGCCATTTAGTCTAAATAGGCATACCTTGTGATTTCGCCCAATCTGGATATGCTTCATAAGCAGGTTTTAAAATCGGAAGAAGTTTTAATACCTTGGGCATTGATCCTTTGGCCTTAATCAGACCCTTGGCAAGGGCAATGGGCATGGAAATTTGTTTGAGCCAGAATTTATGGCAGGTATCGCCTCCCATGGTCATTTCAACTGTGGCCTTCAAGGTCTGGCTGCCCCAGAGCACCTCTCCTTTTACGCCGTCGCCCGGAGTGATCCAGAGTTCCGCATTGGGATCGGATAAGTTGAATTTGATCGTGATGTCAGAACCGGCAAACTTGGGTCCTGCCTCTGGATCAGATAGAAGAATGTTAAACAGTCCTCCTAAAACTTCCTGCATTTTTTCCTTACTTTCAAAAATTGCCATGATATCTCCTTTGTTTTGTTGATGCACTAATGACCACCAGGGGTGCTGCCCAGTTGACCTTTAGTGCCGGTTTGTCCTATATGGCAGCAGAAGACCGGCTGCGGCATTTTCATAAGACCGCATGGCCCAGTCTGCTGAGTGAAACTCTTTTAGTAAAAACCATCGGGTCCCGATCCCAAAACAGACAGCCAGTATTGACTGTGCTGTGTCCCGGGTGTTCATGGGATTGAAAAATTCGTCCTCAATCCCCTGGGAAAGTGCACTGCTTAAAATTTTGATTAAATAGGCCATGGAGTTCTTAAGCAGTTCTGCATAATAGGGATCGTGTATGGCAAACGACATGATATCAATGGTTACGGTATGAACAAGACAGACGTCTGTATCGCTGTCATCAAAAAACCATGTAAAAGCATGTATTTTTTCAACCACGTCAGTGCTCTGCAGCATCTTTTTGTTTATTTTCCGGCTAGCCCGTTGGAAAAGTTCAGCAAAGATCGCGTTAAACAATTTTCTTTTGGTAGGGAAATAGTGGACCATGCCGCCTTTGGACAGTCCGGATTCTCTGCATACGGCATCGAGGGTAGTGTTGGCTAATCTCTTATCCCTGATGACGGACAGTCCGGCATTTATGATCTGTTTCTTTCGCAGGCGTTCAAGTTGTCTGGCAGGTGCCATTGGATTTCCTTTTGAATTTTGCCGATTTGAAACCTATCGGTCGAATTATATTTCGACTGACAGGTATCTAAACCGACTGGATGGTATAAATATGAATACAAAACTTATCCGTGTCAAGATTTTTTTTAAATTTTCATCCTCGGAATGACGTTTACCGGATGTCAGTTACCCTTTAGTGCTTTTCATATAAGGGGACAGAATACCTTTAATGGCATTGTTAAACGTTGTAACAGCCCAATCGGATGAATGGGTCTCCCTGGCAAGAAACCAGCGGGTACCTACGCCTTGAAAAACCGCAGACAACGACTGCGCGGTCTGGATAACATCCATGGGCAAAAAGATCTCTTGTTTTATTCCCAGCTCAAGCGCCTCTCCCAAAAGAGTCACCCATTTACCAATCCAGCCCCTGAGCATGTCACGGTATTGTTCATCATGGGCAGACAGGAACATCAGATTCAGTATCAGGGGGTATCCCCAGGCAGTATCCTCGTTTTCCCAGTCATAAAGCCATCCAAATGAAAGCAGCTTATCCATGGGGGTGTCGTATGATTCCATGGTATCCACGCTTTGCTGGAAGATTCTTCTGAAAAACTCTTCAAACACCGCCATGAACAAAATCTGTTTTGATTTGTAGTAGTGGACCATGCCGCCTTTGGAAAGACCGGCCTCTTTGCAGACATCATCCAGGGTAACGGTTGCAATTCCTTTTCGGGTGAGTGTTTTTAAACCTGCTTCAAGTATCTGTTTTTTTCTGATTTCTTCTAATTCCGGAATCGGGGGCATATGAGAACCTCTTTATTGTATATGGTTTTAATATATATTTTTACTCGGTATCATTATTGGGTTAAAAGATCAAAACCGACCAGCTATTTTTTTATTCGACCGAGTGGTCTATAATATCTTTATACTATTATTCTTGTCAAGAATGAAAAGATGGTATGACCGAAATGCTGGGATGGGTTCACTGTTTACACGGTCGCTGCAAAGGCAATGAAGGTCCTATTTGCAAATTTTTATGTAACCTTAAGGTTTAATTATTGTAACTAATGCTAATTATTGTTATCAAAGAGTACCGTCGACGGTAAACACAGACAATTCATGAGCTGCGAGGAAAAAAATAGATGGCGATCCTGAAACGCGAAAATTTATCGGATAAACTGGCTGATATTTATGGACAAAAGATCATTCACAATGAACTCAAATCCGGTGATACGATCAGGGAAACTCAAATTGCCAAGGAGTGGGAAGTCAGCCGGAGCCCTGTCAGGGATGCGCTTCATCTGCTGGAAAAAGCAAAGCTGGTCGTCAAGGATAAACGCGGCAGTTACAGGGTACTGGAACTGACAGCCGACTATATTGAAAGTTTTTACGATGCCTTTAATATGCTGTACCAGTATTCATTTGCAAAAGCCGCAGAGAATATGACACCAAAAAATTATAAAATCATTTTATCCATGGCAAAAAAAATGGAGAAGGCCGCTGAAAAAGATGACTTTAAAGGATATGTCGAGTCTGCCACCGTTTTTGGGAAAACAATTCTGGAATCGGCTGATAATCCGATTATCAACGGGATTGCCCTTGAACTGATGCCCACAGCTCACCGGATCATGTATGCGGCTATCAGCATTGATCCTTCTCATGTAAAAAAGGCCTGTGTTTTTATGCGTTCAGGATGTGAGCATATTAAAAGCAAAGAGCCTGAAAAAGCAGCAGAGGATTTCAAACATTTTTCCGCTGCATCAAGAAATTCTTTAATAAAACATATTCAAACCACGGGAGATATAGTTTAGTTAGAAATCTGAATTGATTTTTAATTAACCGTGTTCAAAGCATTTGGTTTATAACCTCAACATAAGTTAACCACGCGTTCCCGCTTTCCTGCCGGGAAATACCAATCGAAATCAGTTTTTTTTGCCAGCACCAATCGAGCATGGGGGGCGTCATTTTTCACCCTGCGTGGGGCTATAAATAAGCTTCCATCATTTTTTCCAGCCTAGGCTTTTTACAAATTCTTACCAATAAATCCAAGCGGTACTATAGCTTGCGTTTTCCTGATGTCAGTCTGAAATTTTTATTGAGGCACATAAACATGTCGTGTCCGGTTTTTTAATAAAAAAGCTTGACACTCAACAAAAAGAGACTAAGATAATAACAGTCGCCGGTCGACCGACGACTATAGTAACACCGTTTCGAAGTCAGAAAACTGTTGCCCTCGCGATAGCTCGCTCTCATCTGACCCCGGATACGACCTAAATGCCTCAAGAATTTCGAACGGTGTCAGGAACAGAGAAGTTTGAAGGTTGCAATAACAAAATACATATTTTTTATCCTTAAAAGGGGAGGCCATGATTAAGTTTGGGGAAAATGTGGCACATGTTGATTCAAAGAATTGTAATTTAAAAACAACCGAACAGCGTCTTGGATCTGAAAATGAATACCGGGAAAAATACATTGATCTTGTGGAGGCTATATTCCCTGTTGTTAACAAGTCAGATATCCTGTCACGAATTGTTATGATATCCAACAATTTGTTTGAAGCAGAACGCGGTGCCATGTTCTGGTTTAAAGAAGGCCGGTTTACAAGAACGCCTCAGTTGAAAGCCACAGTTAACATATCTGAAGACGATATTTTCAGTGATGGCTTTGCCTCTAATTATGAGCTGGTTCTGGCAGCTTTTAAAAAGAATCATTTCGTGGTTGATACCTATCAATTCGGCGCAAAAAATATTGACAAGAAAAAACCTGTCTATTCAGCCATCAGCCTTCCTTTAACCATCAGGGGGAAGCTGACCGCAGTCCTCTATCATGATCGGCTCCATACGCATAATGGCGTTGATTTTTTTATCGGGGACAACAATCTGGCAGACCAGCTTATCCGGCATATCAGCTCATATGTTGAATACGGCCTGGATTATCGCCGTGTAAATTCCAAGACACCTATAAAGTTACATAAAAGCAACAATAATATTATTCCTGAAAAGGATAGTATTATTTATAAAAGTCGCTTGATGTCTGAACTGATACAGGAAGCTGACAGGGCTGCTGCCTCAGACACCTCTGTGCTTATTGTCGGAGAAACCGGGGTGGGAAAGGAGCTTCTTGCCAGGCGGATTCATACCAAAAGTAACCGGAAAAAAAATCCTTTCGTTACTATCAATGCCACCACCATTCCTGAAGGACTTTTTGAAAGCGAACTTTTTGGGCATGAAAAAGGCGCCTTCACCGGGGCTGAACATCAGAAAAAAGGTCTGATTGAGATTGCGGACGGCGGTACCTTGTTCATTGATGAGGTTGGGGAAATGCCGCTTCACATGCAGGTGAAATTGCTGCGGGCCATACAGGAAAAGTCTTTTTACCGGGTAGGGGGGACAAAAATTATCCAGTCTGATTTTCGTCTGGTTACTGCGACGAATTCAGATCTGCTGTTAGAGGCATGTGAAGGCCGTTTTCGTGAAGACCTGTATTACCGGCTGAATTTGTTCTCATTTACCATTCCGCCTCTAAGAGACCGGGGAGATGATGTTTTGCTTATTGCAAGAGCCTATTTGAATCTCTATGGCCGGAAATATTGCAAACAAGGGCTCGTATTCGATTCAAAAACCCAGAAAAAATTATTGCATTATCCCTGGCCGGGAAATGTCAGGGAATTGAGGAATGTCATGGAAAGGGCTGTAATCATGTCGTCATCCCATGACTGCCTGAAACTTAATATCCAGTTAAACACCATTGCGGCAATAGACCGCCGCAGTCCCTTTTCTGATGATCCCACCTTAGATGAAATCAACAGACGCTACATCCAGCATATTCTGGGAAAAACTCAAGGGAAAATAAGCGGCCCCGGCGGTGCCGCAGAGATACTGGATATCGGGCGGACTACATTGACCGCCAGGATGAGAAGACTGGGCATGCGGTAGATGTTTATCACCTGTGTCGGAAAATAAGAAAATCTGTCAAAGGACAGGTTCTAAAGACTAAACACTTGGAAGGGGAGCTATATTATGTGTTTAAAATTGGACCATTTGAACCTTAAATGTTGTCTGGCAATCATCATAAGTCTGATTTTTTGTATCCATTTTCGGGGGCACCCTGTCTGGGCGGGACAGATCCCGGACAGAAAAGTACAAAATGATATTGGGAAAGATCAAAGAAGTTTCAGCGAAAAAGAGACATCCCTGTGGCATCTTGACGGTACATACGACGTATTTATCCCGTCCCTTAAGGTTAATTCTGATTCAAGCGGATTCAGCCTTGTCACAAAAAAAGAGAATAAGTTTGGCATCCTGATAAATGGTGTGATGCAAAAAGAGTACGACGGCATCGGCAAGGGGACACCGGTTTACAGCCCCGATGGCAGGCACATAGCGTTTTCCGCCCAAAAAGGCAGCAAGTGGTACATGGTACTGGATGGTAACCCTGGCCCAGGTTTTGACTCAGTTGGGGCACCAAGATTCAGCCTGGACAGTTCACGGTTTCTCTACATTGCCAAAAAGGATCAACAGCAGCACCTTGTTGTGGATGGCCGCATCGGCCCGGGATGGGACGGGATTGTAAATAAATTAACCAGTCCCGGATTCAGTCCTGACAGTACCCGGGTGGCTTATGTGGCGTACAAAGATAAGAAACTTAGGATGATTGTTGATGGAAAAGAACACCAGGCTTATTCAAATGTTAATCCGCCGGTATTTTCTCCGGATTCATCAAAAATCGTATATACGGCTCAGAAGAGAAATGGTTTTTTTATAGTGCAAAACGGCGAACAAGGCCTGGAATATGAGCGATTGGGTATGTTTGCCTTCAGCCCTGATTCAAAGCGGCTTTGCTATGCAGCGCGGAAGGACGGGCAGTGGTTTATGGTGGAAAATGAAAAACCGGGCCCGGCCCATGAAAGAGTTGCTATGCCGATTTTCAGCCCGGATTCATCGGATCTGGCATATCTTGCCGTTGATGATAAAAAATGGACAATGGTTTTTAATGACCAAAATAGTCCCGCGTTTGACGAAATTGCTTTCTTGAATTTCAGTCCGGATTCAAAGCAGTATATTTACAGCGCCAGAAAGGGAAAAAATTGGTATATGGCTACCCGGGACGGAATCGGTGATCCCTATGAAAAAGTTGGACTGGCAAGTTTTAATAAAGACGCTTCAAAAACAGCCTATTTTATTCTGGAAAATAAAAAAATATATGTGGTGGTCAATGGGGAAAAAAGTCAGGCCTACGATGAGGTTCGGCCTGTAATTTTCAGTCCGGACGGTACAAGGATGCTCTATATGGCAAGGAAGGGCCGCCAGTGGACGGTAGTGGTGGATGGAAGTCCGGGACCATTATATGACGGTGTTGCCATACCTGCTTTCAGCCCGGATTCAGCCCATGTGGTGTACCTTGTGAAAAAAGATCGTCTTTGGCTCACCAATGTGGATCATGAAGAAGGCAGTTTCAGGTTCGCCGGGGGACTTAAAGGTTCCGGGTTTAAATTTGACGGTCCAGACACCCTGCACACACTTGTCATGGCACCGTCAGGCCTGGGGGTTTCCCGCATCGATATAAAGATCGGTCGCAGTACGACAAACTGATATGCCATTTATCCAGAAATAAAGGGGGAAAATTATGCACATCCTTGCTGCAATCATCATTCTTGCGGGATTTTTAGGCAATATTTATACGCATACCGAGACACCTGAAGGCACCATACTGCTTCCGGGGTCAGAACCGGTACCGGCAATGTCGGCAAAAATTACACCGCTTGATGCCACTGCATCCCACGGCATCACCAAACAGGGCTATGACTATTCATGCGGTTCAGCAGCATTGTCCACCCTTTTAAACGGTCAGTTCGGTGAAGATTTTACTGAAAAACAGGTGATACAGGGACTGCTGGAGTACGGTGATGCCGAACTGATTTCTAAAAGGCGTGCTTTTTCGCTTCTGGACATGAAACGTTTTGTAAAAAAACTGGGGTACCGGGGAAACGGATACAAAGCCTCAATTAAGGACCTTAAAGAACTTCAGCAACCCGGAATCCTGCCCATTAAAATATTTAATTACCGACATTTTGTCGTCTTTAAAGGGGTGCACAAGAACCATGTTTTCCTGGCAGATCCCTGGCGGGGGAATATCAGTTTTGACATGAATGAGTTCGAAGAAAAATGGTATGAGCATGTGATTTTTTTGATTTCCGAGGGCAAAGAGAACGCCTGGAACCGGCTGCGCCTCAGTGAGACAGATTTGCGGTTTATAGATGAAGACAGCCTTAAGTCACTGATGTCCCAGCCAATGTGGCAGCACGAAGCCCCCCTGGACCGGCATATTCACAATGGATCGGGTCCCATGGATGTTTATAAGCGATAATAAAAAAGGATGTGAACAATGGAAATATACAGAAAGTTGAAAAAGGGGTTCTGGGTAACAAGGGCGGTAAGTCGGGTTTTATTGACGATATTGCTCACCGTTGCGGTGGTGACGGTGCAAAATGCAGCTTCCGATGATGCTTTGCCCGGCAATGATTCAATGGAGAAGAGAATCAAGGCCATGGAGGCTGAAATTGAAAAGATGCGTGAAGAGGCAAAAGTCCGCAAAAAACTGGCACCCACCCGAACAGAGCAAACGAAAAAGGAGGCTGAGATCCTTTCTGCAGCCGGGCGCGAGTATACACTTTTAAAAAAAGACAATCTGGGTTTGGAATACCGGTTCAGCTACAGCTATAATTCTTTTGATATCATTACGCAGATTACCTCGGTGGAACAGGTGGTGGACCACAGTATTACCAACACACTGTATGCAGAATACGGCCTGCGCGACAATCTGGCAATGAGTACCACTCTTCCGTTCGTATATAAATATGATCGTGCAGGGACCAGTGATGAAAAAAGCGCGACCGATATCGGTGATATCGCTTTTGGTGTCAGTTATCAGCCGTTCAAATCCGGTGGAAAATATCCTACGACAATCCTTTTCGGCAGTGCTACAGTGCCGTCCGGACGAAGCCCCTATGACATTGATGTCAATAATGACCTGTCAACCGGCAGTGGTGCCTATGCCCTGTCATGCGGTGCCAGTTTTTCTAAAACGTATGATCCTGTGGTGGCCTTTGGCAGTCTTTTTTACACCTATTCTTTCCCCATTACAGGTCTGAACCAGAACCGGGGAAGTGATGTCCTCAATGATGTGGAATTGGGATCAATCGTCAGCGCCAGCATCGGTATGGCCTTTTCATTGTCATACAAGGTGTCCATGAACATGAGCTATACCTATAGTCATGTATTTGAGAACGAGTATACATGGCGGACAGCAGGCACCACGCGGACAGGCAGTTCAACACGTTCTGTGCTCAGTCTGGGAACAGGCTGGCGGATATCTCCGACCAAAAATATCAATTTAAAATTGGGTATGGGACTGACGGATAACGATCCTGATTTTATTTTTTCGTGCACCATTCCTTTTAATTTTGATCTGTCAAAGAAGCGAAAGTAATTCATCTTAAGGATGCAAACGGTATCCTGGACTTTTTTGGGATGGTTTTGCCATGAATCGTAACATAACCAATATCAAGCGTCGTGCTGTATCTATTTTCTGTGCTGCACTGTTTGTCATCATTGCTCTGGTATCCTGCCCCGACGTTTTAACGGCTGCCATGCATGAGCAGCTGATCATCGATGCAAGGGCCATGGCGCTGGGAAATGCGGTTACAGCAGACCCGCCTGATCACATGTCCATCCACTATAACCCGGCCGGGCTTTCCAATATTACGGAAGACCGGCTGGTCAGTTTTTCCCTGTCCGGTATCAGTGTGGATATGGAAGCCAGATTCAAGAATAATCCTGAATGGGAGGGGTTTCTCCCTGGTGAATTTAAGGATCCCCTGGCCGGCACCTCCGGCAAAACCACCGGAATTGTTGTATACCTGCCGGGGTATGGTGAGTCTGTGACCATGCCGTCCACTACCGTTCTTCCCAGCAATGCCGGTCTCTCTTTCAGGGCTCCGGGTTCCAGGTGGACCTTTGCCATGGGAACCTATTCTCCCCTTGTGGGCGGGTTTGCCAGACAAGGGGCTGATAATCCGCTTCAATACGGGGTGAATGAATATTACTGGCAGCATTTCATTGTTTCACCATCGGTCAGTTTTCAGGCAACACCGACCATGTCGTTCGGCCTGTCAATCGGTATGGGATTGTCCGCCCTGGGGCTTGCCACGGATGTCCGGCTTCCCAATACCCTGGTTGCATTAACCCGGATACTGGGTGACGCCACAGAAGGCCTTGCAATCCCGCCGTTTACCGACTTGACCCTTCCGCCTCCCTGGTTTGGCGGCGGTCTGCATCCTTATGAGAGTCCAGCGTCTTTATCTGTGGCCGGGGTGGATAATTTTGCACCCAGCTTCAACCTGGGATTTTTGTGGGAACCCTGGGACTGGCTTTCATTCGGCATTGTCTATCACAGCGAAATTAAACAGGAGATATCAGGGGATTATACCATGTCCTATTCTGAAAATTTTCAGGATATGGTGGGATGGCTGGGATCAAGTCCCTTGCTGCTTATCACATCGGCGATCCTGAATCTGCCCACCACACCGGTGGCATCCCAGACCGGTAATTTTACGACAGACATGACGATCCCCCAGATGGTTCAGTCAGGCATCAAGGTCAAACCCTTTGATTTTTTAAGCCTGTTGTTTGATGTTAACTGGGCACAATGGTCCATTCGGAAAGAAGACAGGATTGTTTTTGACCAGGAGATCCAGGCCCTGAGAGTGGCCACACTTCTCGGCTACCAGTATGGGGCCAGAAATTTTGTCATGGAAAGAAACCTTAAGGATACGATTAATTATGGTGTAGGCCTTGAACTGGCAGCCACTGACTGGCTCACCTTAAGGCTCGGTTATGAGAAGCGTCACTCTTCTGTACCAAAAGAATACTTTGATACGATCTGGAATTTCCCGGACTGGGACTGCTACAGTGCCGGCATCGGTGTAAAATTTGAAAACGGGGTTAAAATTGATTTGTCTGCATCTTATCTTAAATCAGATACTTATACCGTTCGTGTGAACCAAAGCAGCCATATGAACAACACCACATTCACCAAGCCTATCTACAATCCTTATGCTGGACTGGATTATGAGCAGGATTATGACCTTTATCTGGTGGGGCTTAAATTCAGTGCGCCGACTTCTGTTATGGGTGATTTGGCAGAAGATTTTTTTGAAATAATCGGAGAAGCGTTGTCATTTATCAATCCTCTGGATTGACCTTTCAGAATTTTTCTTTGATTTAGGGACCTAATATTATTGTCAGACGGTGTGCCTGGATATTGTCAATCACGGCAGGCCCAAAGGACTGGTTGTTCAGTGATATATCTTCAACCCGGACAGTGCCGGATATTGGAAAATTCAAGTAGACAGAGGTGTTGCCGGTAGTATTGTCGGTTCCCACATCAATGCTGGCAGGCGTGGTGTTCAGGTCGCCGATGGAAAAGCTATCGGTCATCTGCCAGGATGATGGATCTTCAGCAGGTCCTGTTGCGCTGCCTGCGATATGAATGCCGCTGATTGACAAGGCGTTCCCGTCGTTGTTGTAGATGTGGGTTAATGATCCCATATCAAGGGCAAAACCGGCATCCAGTTCGATCCCTGCAGTTGCGTCCATGTGGTGGGAAAACCTCAAAATTGAATCCTGGGACAGTGATACATCATTTATATCCAGGCTGCCAAGGGACTGTTCGCAAAATTCAAGATCTGTAGCATGCAGGGAAAATGTACTTGTAAACGGTGTCAGGTTGACCTGGAACAGACTCCTGCCGTCGGGCAGGGTACCAACATCTGCGATGAACGGTTCCTTGTCCAGGGTGGATAAAATAAATCCATCACCATTGCCGTCATCCATTGAGAACCCGTTAAGCCGGATCCAGCTGGCCGGATTGGAGTCTGAATCGGAAAAGGAAATGGTGTCTGCGGTGATTTTCACCCGGGTATCCATGTGGATGCTGATACCGGATCCGGCGTTGATCTGCGACAATTTCTCATCGGAAAGGATCTGCATGTCTGCTATGCCTGATTCTCCAATAATTGTTAAAACCGCAGAAAGTATGAAAATGTATATCTTGTTCATTTTCTTAAGCGTCTTCTCAGTGAGCGCCAATGGCCACGATCCCGTCGGCCACGAGGCTGACATTGTCAACAAAGGTAAAACCCCGGATTCCCACACTGCCCGCAGAGCCCAGGCTCAGGTCTCTCGTGTCGCCGATGGTATTGACTTTATTGATTGTACCGATTGTTACGTGGATGTCCCCGCCGCCGGTATCGGCACTGCCGTCAGCATTTCCCAGGGTCAGGAAAACAAGCGTGTCGGAAATTTGGTCCGGGTTGGTCTGCATGAATTTGCCGATTTTATAGAGAACCGACTGGGCGTTTGTCTGCGGGGTCATGGCAAGGATTGCCGCAGGATCCAGAGTGGCCGTATCAATGGACAGAAGGCCTGTCACACCTACATCGGTAATGCTCACATGTGCTGCACCGATATAGCCCGGACTTGAAAGCGGGTTTCCCAGTGTCGCGGAAGCATAATTGTCAAGGTGATCAATCCCGTCGGAGTCACCCCAGGCAATGGATCCGATGCTGATTTGATCCAGGATGACATGCAACCCCAAAGTTACTCCGGCGTCCCTGCCCATGGAAGTGATATCAACATAACTGTTTTGGCCGCCCATAATTTGAAAACCAAGGATGTCCAGGGTTCTCAGCTCTTGATTGAAAGAATTGTAACTCCATAGATTAACGTCTGCATGAAAATTACCGCTCAATTCAAAAGTTCCCAGGCCGATGCGGACAAAAGAAGCCCCATTGTACATTGCCGGATCTGTTGCTGCGTCAATGGTCAGCAATTCAACGGCATTCATATCAAAGCCGGTACCTGCGTCACTTCTTATCCCATAGTGGAGAGTTGCTTTCACATTATCGAGACCCACCCAGCCGCCTGTTGAAGAACCGCCGATACCATCGCCGTCACCCCAGGCAATAACCTCGATGTCCAGATCAATATCAACTTCTGCAGCAATGGAAACCCCTGCCTGGCCGGTAATATTACCCAAGCTGGTATCCGGCAGAGGAGTCAGTGAAAAACCATTTACAGGGAATGCAAACAAAATGAAAAGAAATACTATTGTTTTTTTCATTGGATACTCCTGATCTTTCGGCAGATGAGAAATGAGTACAGGGTGCCGGGCGATATCTCTTCGTCCGGTACCCTGTACCGAATACTCATTCAGTTTTAAAAAACTAAATTACGGGCCTGTCGTGGGGCCGCTTCTAATGGGCAGTGATACCGACAATACCGTCAACAGTTACGTTGGCATTGCCGATGTAGATGGATCCCATTACATCTTCGTTTCTAAGATCACTGGTGTCGCCAATAGCAACGTCAGCATTCAAAGCACCGATACCAACATTGATGTCGCCGCCGGCTATATCAGCGATACCATCTGCATTACCCAGTGAAAGCACAACAAAGGTGCTGGAAGTTTCGCCGGGGTTGGCAGCCATGTATCCGCCAAGTTTGGCCAGTACGAGTTCAGGGTTGGTCAGATTGCCAGGACCGCCGGCTGCACCGACCATGTCGTTGATGGCAACAGGATCCAGGGTAGCAACATCAATTCCCAGCATACCGGTTACGGCAACACTGTCGATATCAACGTTTGCAAGCCCAACATAACCCGCAGTGGAAACACCGTTTACATATCCATCGATGTGGTTGACACCGTCAGCGTCGCCCCAGGCCAGTGAACCCATGTTGATTTCATCAAGAAGCACGTTCAGTGCCAGGGTTACGCCGGAAGCACGACCGGCTGTTGTAATGTCAACATAACTGCCGGCTGCGCCAAGCACCTGCAGGTCCATGATATCCAAAGAACCCAGTTCCTGGCCGGTTGCATTCAGATCTTTATCAGATCCAATGGCGAAATCCATGTCGATATCACCGTTCAAATCAAAGGTTCCAAGACCGATACGGACATATGTGGCGTCACCACCAAGTACGCCATATGTACCATCTGTTGCCACATCAATGGTTAAAAGCTCAATGGTGTCTGCTGCAATGTCATCTCTGACCGCAAAGGACAATCCTGCATTAACATCCTTGAGACCGACCCAGCCACCGGTACCGTCAACGCCGCTAACACCGTCACTGTCGCCCCAGGCAACAGTATCAATATCTAACTTAAGATCCACATCTATGGCTATGGACACCCCGGCCTGACCGGTAATGTCGTTCATCTGGGTGTCCGGCATGAGTGTCAGTCCGAATGCCGATAAAGGAAGAATCAAAAGCATTGATACGATTGCGATTAGTTTTTTCATAAGTCAACTCCTAAAATTATGATTAAATCCAAGTAATCATAGGCGGCCCGACTATTCATTGTTTATGAACTCGTGGCTTTCCGCTGCCCGGTATGGTGTCTGGGGCATTGGCTTTTTCTATGAGTTGATCGTTTCTGCCGAATGGGCTTTGGGCTTTTTCACCTCCTTTCCTTATTTAATAATATGATTAACCCGAAAAAGGGTTTACCAGCCGATTTGAAATGTCACACCAGTGCCCAGTTTTAACTGAAGCAAAAAAGGTTCATTGGCTAATGTAACTGTAGTAAGTCCTAAGATACTCCTGTCGTGGGCCACCCCTTTGATGGAACCGCTGAAAGCACTGAAATCAGTTGAGATGGTGCCTGTCACGTCTTTGAAACCAACGGTCACACCTAAAAGCTGGCGGTTAATTGGATCGGAAATGTCGGTGAATTCGGCTTCAAAAATAAAGTCCCTCAACACCAGATCCTGTGCCTGGGTCCCTAACGAAGCGTTCTGCCAGTTCTGGTCCCAGCCGGTCCCGGCCCCATTGTCCCAGTAACCAAGTTTCATGGTTTCAATTTGGGTATAGGTTATTGCACTTAAATTGAGTTCAACGCGGGCAAGATCATTGGCGTCGTGGAGGAGGGTGAATTTTGAAAAACCTGTGGCAGCAATTTGGGAAAGTTCGTGGTCGTCAAGGAGATTCATCTCGGCGGAAGCCGGGATGACGGAAAAGAGGACCATAGTGATGGTGGTAATCACGATGAGCACCAGGTAAAATGAGAAAAGATCTTTTAGCAGGTTGTCGGACGGTGTAATCATTTCAGTCTCCTAACGTTTCTCAAATACTTAAAAATTCATGTTGAAGGCTTAGGGAGCAAGGGGTGTGCCAAAGGAGTTGGGAAAATATAAGTCTTTGAAATAATGGTTAAATTTTAAAATTTTAAATGAGTGAAAAGAAAAGATGGCAATATGCTGTCATGGGGTGAAAATATGTTGCCAAAAATAAACGATGTTATAAATCAAGAACCAGGGAAAGTGCCTTGGTAAGTAAGGGTTTTAATATAATTCTTTGATTTTAAGAGGGGTGGGCCGGAATTTTGCAGTGAACCAAAGCAACCATTTAATTGGTGACAATTAATATAATAGTTAAAAGGAGATTAAAGTTATGAAAAAGATTGTTACACTGCTTGCATTAATCCTTGGCGCATCATTTTTTGTGATTATAAGTTCATGGGCTGTATCCGACAGTGGATCCATCATTGGAAAATGGAAAACCATTGATGATAATACGAATGAGCCTAAATCGATTGTCGAGATCTATGAAAAGCAGGGGAAATATTTTGGCAAGGTGGTTGAACTGTTCAGTAAACCTGACGAGGACCCAAACCGGGTCTGTGATAAATGCAGTGATGATGATCCCAGAAAAGACAAGCCGATAAAAGGAATGGAAATTATCCAGGAGCTTGTCAAAGACGGTGATGAATTCGGTGGCGGGACCATTACCGATCCGGATAACGGGAAAATATATGACTGTAAACTATGGGTGGAAGACGGAAATCTCCAAGTAAGAGGGTATATTGCTTTTTTCTTTAGAACGCAGACCTGGCTCCGGGTGGAGTAATGAAGGTAACGTGAAACAATGTCTTTTAACGGGTGATTTTAACAATTATCAGTTCTTTTATAGCGTGGCAGGGCATATAGGTAAGCGTGGCCTGCCACGTTTTTTATATAATTTAGTCCTCATAATCATGTTGGTATCGTAATTTTTGATAACCAATATCCTTAAAATTCTTATGGGTTAAAAAATATTTAACATGCTGTTTAATAAAGATTTTTCCACATTAAGCCATGCCGTTTTTATTCTATACTAAAAAAATATAATTTATCTCTTGACACTGATGTTTTTATATCTATAATAGTGTTTACATAGACGACGGTCGACGGAGCACGGAATACAGGCGAACGATAAAGTTCGGAAATTTCATTCTGACCTGCATGCGCGGTACTTGTTCTCGGATTTTTCTTAAGTTTCATCATTCCGGATAAATGTCTTTTGATATGCCTTGACTGAGGGAGCAGGAGGGGGCTCCTCTTGAAAATACTACAAACTAAAAGGAGGAAATCATGACATTGCCTGAAAAAGAGTTCGATGCCATTGTAGTGGGCAGCGGGCCCGGAGGGGCTACAGTAGCAAGGGAATTGGCCTTTAAAGGGAAAAAAGTGTTGATCCTGGAATGGGGGACCAAAGAGCCGATCACAGGGTCATTGATGAATATGGCTCCCAGGGGGCTGGTACCGATGAAAAGCATGTTGCTGACAGGCCAGGCACTGGGAATGGTCCGCGGGATTACCACCGGAGGCAGCTCCATGTTTTATTGTGGTACTGCTTTTGAGCCCCCTGTGGATATGCTGAAAAATTATGATGTGGACATTACCGCAGAGGTTGAAGAGATCAGAAACGAAGTTCCCATGGATACGCTTTGTGATGAACTTATCAGTCCTGCAGGACGAGTGTTTCATGACAGTGCCGAGCAATTGGGATACGATGTAAAACAGCTCCATAAATTTATCTATCAGACAAAATGCCAGCCGGAATGTTCAAAATGTATGTATGGCTGTCCCTATGGTGCCAAATGGACCTCTAAAAATTTTGTGGATGAAGCTCTGGAAAACGGCGCCAGGATGGTTAACCATGCCAAGGTGTCCAGAGTGATCATTGAAAGAGGGCAGGCCATTGGTGTTGAGTATAAAAAGGGCAGACAGCTTTTTCAGGCATTTGCAGATAAAATTATCGTGGCTGCCGGCGGCATCGGATCACCCGTGATTCTGCGAAAATCCGGCATCCAGGGGGTGGGAAAAGACTTTTTCTTTGATCCCCTGATATTTGTGCACGGCAAGATACCCGGTCATAAAGGCGGTAAAGGAATCCCCATGAGTTCCGGTATACACATGCCTGAAGAGGGGATCGTTATGACTGATTTCAATCTTCCCCAGATGATGAAAATGGCATTTGATCTTGAAGTATTTAAAGTCCGTGATGTCTTTTCATTCTCCAATACAGTCCCTATCATGATTAAAATCAAGGATGGTCTTGGCGGTACTGTCAAGGACGGCGAGTGGATATGGAAAACGCTTTCCAAAGCAGATAAGAAAAAACTGGATACCGGTGCTGCCCACGCCAAACGCATCCTTGAAAATGCCGGTGCTACTAGAACTTATCGAAGCTGGGTTCTTGCCGCCCATCCCGGTGGTACTGTGAAAATCGGCGAGCATCTGGATACCAATCTGAAAACCAAGTTCGACAACCTGTACGTGTGTGATTGTTCTGTTATTCCCGAAGCCTGGGGACTTCCCCCGACATTCTCTTTACTGGCGCTTGGCAAGCGGTTGGGCAAACATCTGCTTCAAGGTGCCGGTACCGCTAAAAATGCGGCCTGATCGTGGCGATGCCGGACGACAGCAGGATTTTTGGGCAGGTATACTAAATAGTGCCGCCCGTGTATCAAATCGTGCCGTCATTCCTATAAAATGTAAACCTAAAGGAGAGAATTTCCATGAATAATCAATCGTTGTCTGCCGAAAAAACAAAAGGCATAAAAATGATCTCAAGCAAACCCAGACAAAAGGGTACAGCCTTGTCATCGGTACTGAACAGTGTCCTTGGGACCCGGGAAATCAGACAATTGCTGATCACCATTGTCCCTGAATTTTTAGATGCCTGGTCCGGGAACAGCAGGATCAAAAAAGTGGTATCGGGCATGGCCGGGTATGTTGTTGACAAGCAATTGTCCAGATCGGACGATTTGTTTGAATACAATGAATTAGGGGCTCTTTTCACAGATGAAACATTTGTGAAAAATTTTGCAGCATTACTGCCGGGGTTGCTGGATACCCTTAGGGATGCCCTGTCAGAATCAGTTAAGACCCTTGATGCGGCATCCCTGGGCACTCAAAAAGAGCTGCTGGACACTCTTTTTTCCGGCAGCAGTGAAAGCAGCACCGGAGAACTTGTTACCAGCGCTGCACGGATTCTATGTAAAATCCACGAGATTGATCCGAAGTTTTTTGCCGTGACCCTGGAACCTGCAGTCCAAAAATGGATAGCGTCAGTCGATTTTGCTGAAATCAAAGAAGCTGTGGACGGATCAGGAGAAGATGTCCTGGCATTTGTTGAAATGGTCAACAGCGTCATATGGCAGTATCCGTCAAAAGTCATTGGTATCTTTTCCCTGCTGCCGTCTGCTGCAAACGTTATTGCCGGAGCCCTTAATATAAGTGTTGAAAAATTAAATGCAGTGCCACCGGATCTTTTAACCGACATTATTACGTCATTGTTGGAGGAAATCGATCCGGAACAGGTCGGCGAGGCAACCACCCAAATTTCAGAAATTATTCGCAAACTGCATGTGGGCAGTGCATTACTGGGAGAACCCGGTGCCCCGCAGCTGGAAAACGCCCTGGCCCTGAAGATTCAGGAAATCATTTCCCATGTGGATCCCATTATCGCCTGGAAAGGCAGGGTTGCCCTGGCCCGGCTCAAAGCTTCCATTGACGACGGCCTGACAGATGCCGTGGCCGGTGATCCAAAGCTTTTAAAACTGTCCATGACAAATGGCCCGGAACTGTCAAATGTCCGGAAACAGTCACTCAACAAATGGTTGTCAGTCCTTGAAAATCAGGATGATGAAGCATTTGAAAACCTGCTCAATGTTAAACTTTCTGCTGTGGATACCCAGGAATCAGCTGAAGGGATCAATAGTGTCATCAGGATTATAAACAGACTGTGGGAACAGAACCCGGGCATCTGCAAGGAGTTTGTACGCCAGTTCATCAATGGAATAGATGATGCAGAGCTTGCTTTTACCGCCTCCAGCCTTCTGGACGAAATTGGGGAGGAACTTAAACCTGTGGCCAGGTCTTTTGTACCGGGGCTTGTACAGTGGGGTTGTGAAGTTCTGGCACCCCGGGATGACGAATACGAGGAACAGGCCCAGCAGGCCCGGGAAGCATTAAAATCCTTATTAATACCGGAGGAGGTGTAAACAATGAAAACATTTTATAATGCTGCGACAAAGATTAGAAACAATGCCATAGCAAAATGGGAAAAAACCGGCAAACCCATTATCGGATACACCTGTTCCTATACGCCGGCTGAGATTTTTCATGCCGCAGATATTCTGCCGGTCCGGCTGCGCGGGTTAGAAACCGATGGTATGGAGATCGGGGATTCCTATTGCGGGCCTTTTGTCTGCAGTTTCCCCAAATGCGTTCTCCAATTGGCCGGCAAGGGTAAATTGTCTTTCCTGAAGGGTGCCATTATTACGCCGGGATGTGATGCCATGCGCAGACTGGACGAATGCTGGAGAAAAGCAGGCGAAGATTATCCCGGCATTGTTCCGCCTTTCTTTTATTATTTTGACGTTCCCCATAAAGTAGAGCCCCATGGCATGGCGTGGTATACCAGAGAAATCCGCAAGTTGATTAAAAAGGTGGAAGATCATTTTAATGTTCAGATTACAGACGAAAAACTGATGTCCTCCATCAAACTCTATAATCAGGGCAGAAAACTGCTCAAGGATCTGGAAGACCTTCGCTGCACCAAGGATGTCCCTGTGTCCGGAACACAAGCTTTTTCCGCAGCTGTCGCGGCAGTGGTCACTCCCAGGGACGAATATACCAAAGATCTCAAGAAATGGCTGACATCCCTGAAAAAGAAAAAATCCTTAGGTAAAGATAAAAAACGATTGATGCTGGTCGGCAGTATCAGCGACGAAATTGATCTGGTCGAATTGATCGAGGACAGCTGTAATGCCGTAATTGTCGGTGAGAACCTTTGTTTCGGCATCCAGTACGAAAGCACACAGGTTTCTGAAGACGACGATCCGGTTGAAGCCCTTGCGCACCACTACCTGGGAAAGTCCATCTGCCCCAGGATGTACGGAAAGTACAAAGAGCGTCTCGCACTTCTCGTGGAAAAGATCAAACGATTGGGCGTGGACGGTGTGGTCATGCAGAACATTCGGTTTTGCGATCTTCATGGTGCAGAAAATTCACTGTTTGAAAAAGATCTGGAAGCCATGGGCATCCCATGTATCCGGATAGAAAGAGAATACGGTCCGTTGACCGAGACCGGCAGGATCAAATTGAGAATGAATGCTTTTATGGATCGGATTTCCAGTAAAAAATGGAATTCCAAACTCTCGGCTTAAACCATGTCAGGAAAATCTAAGGAGAATAACTATGAGACCTGAAATTCAAGAGTATAACTACGACTGGCTAATGTCGAGCGTTCTTTCAGCCGCGTCTGCCGTGCCGAACGGAACCGCAAAAGAGACAGCGCTGACATACAAATATATTCCCTATTTCAAAGGGGTGGCAAAGTTTTTTATTGATCATGGGGATGTGGGATTGCAGTACTTTAAAATGTTTGACACCTACTATAAAAACATCCTCAATGCACACAAGGAAGGCAAGAAAATTGCGATTACAACGTTCTGTTTTTCACCCGCCATTTTACACGCCATGGACGTGGTACCTGTCTGTACAGAGTTATTAACGGCACTGGGGAATATTGTCTGGCGCCGGGGCATGTTTGAATATATGGATTACGGCTGCCAGGTGGGATTGCCTGAAACGTCCTGCTCATCTCAAAGGGGCGCCCTTGGAGCCTTTTTTGCCGGCCTTGGTGAGGAGATCGATTTTATCGTCTGCAGCACACCGGGTGTCTGCGACACCAATGCCAATGCCTTCTCCTTTACCTCTTCCTATCTGGACAAACCCTATTATGCACTCAATTTTCCGCAGACCCTGGGAACGGATGAAGGGGTTGAAAAGTATCATGTCGAAGATTACAAGGAGCTGGTTAAATTCATCGAGGCACAGACAGGCAGTCCGCTTGATTACGAGCGCCTGGATGAGGTTTTAAAAGAAGTGGACAGGCAGAATGATCTGATCGCCGATATTGAGGATTTACAAACCTTAAGACCTTCTCCCATGAGTCCCATGTACAATATTGCCATGTACGGGGGGCGGTTTACCTTTTCCGGTCACAAAGAATATACACGCCTGCTGGAAACAATCCTGAAATCGGTAAAGGAACGTGCGGCAGCGGGAATATCGGGCTTAAGGTCAGGTACGGAAAAGCTGCGGTGCTTCATGTTCTATATTGATCATTACAACCTTGATATGAATTTTTGGAACTGGTTTGACGAAAACAGTGTGGCCCACATGGGCGGCATGCTGTCCCATCATTTCAGCGACAATATTCCGTATACAGAAAAACTGCCGGGCGTTGGGATCCATGTGGACCGGTCCACACCGGATGCCATGTTTGAAAGCATTGCACAACTTACCTCCAGGCTGCCCATGGTTCGTTCCATCCGCGGGCCCTATGACGGCCCCAATATGTGGCTGGAAGAAACCCTGGTAATGGCTGAAAACTTTGGGGCAGACTGTCTGGTTTACAACGGAACTCCCGGGTGCAGGAACACCTGGGCCAATGTCAAACTGATAGCCCGGGATTTGGAAAAACACGGGTATCCGGTTCATATCATGAATGACGATGCATTTGATGACCGGGTGGAATCCTGGGATGCCACAAGAGAACGTCTGGAAGAATTTTTTACCATAAGGGGGCTATTATGAAAACAGTTGTCGGGTGTGATGTCGGCTCTTTGACATCCAAAGCCGTGATTATGAGAAATGGCAGAATTCTGGCCAAACAGGTTATTAAATCAAAACCAAGGCCAAAAGACTCTGCAGAAGAGGTACTGTCAAGTGTTCTATCTGAAGCCGGACTTGCACAGGCTGATATCGATTACTGCGTGGGTACAGGCTATGGGCAGGAGAAAATCCCCTTTGTTAATGAAGCCGCTCCGGAAATTGCCTGTCACGGTAAAGGCGCCAGATGGATGCTCCCTTCTGCCGGCACCGTGATCGATATCGGCGGCCAGGACTGCAAGACCATGCGTCTTGATAAGGACGGTAATATTGAAAAATTTATGGCCAATGACAAATGTGCCTCAGGTACGGGTCGATTTCTTGAAGTAATGGCGAAATTATTGAATGTAAAAATCGGTGATCTGGGCGCGATGACGGCAAAATCCAGGAAACCTGTCATCCTGACCTCTACCTGCACGGTATGGGCCCAGGCGGACGTGATCAAGTATATCAACTCCGGGGTATCCATCGAGGATATCGGTGCCGGAATTAATACGGCCATGGCCCAGCGGGTTGCCATTCTGGTTAATGCCGTAAAACCTGAGGGGAATCTTTTTATGACCGGCGGTGTGGCGAAAAATACAGGTGTGGTTGCCACCCTTGAAAAACTGCTGGGTAAAAGAATTAAAAAATCCAGGAAGGCAGATCCTCAGATTGCAGGTGCCATTGGTGCTGCACTGAAAGCTTGTGAAAAAATCAATAATACTAACAGGAGGGGAAAATGATTGTTGCCGGATGTGATATAGGATCCCTGACCGCCAAAGCGGTCATTCTGGAAAATGACAAGATAGTGGCCAGTGCCGTGATCCGTGCTTTAACAAGTCCCTCGGAATCGGCCGAAGACGTCATGAACCTGGCTCTGGACCAGGCCAATCTGACCCTTGAACAGATTTCCCATGTCACCGGAACCGGTTATGGAAAAGAGCAGATCCCGTTTGTACATACAACGGAGTCTGAAATTTCTTGCCATGCCAAAGGTGCGGTCCATATCGTTCCCAGCGCCCGCATGGTCATTGATATCGGCGGCCAGGATGCCAAAGCGACCAGAATGGATGAGGCCGGGAATGTTGTTCGTTACATGTATAACGACAAGTGCGCTTCAGGTACAGGGCGGTTCCTGGAAGTCATGGCCGAAGCACTTGAAATACCTTTGGAAGATCTTGGACAAGTCGCTGCCCAATCCAAAGAAAAACTCAGTATTTCCAACCAGTGCGTAATTTTTGCCGAAACAGAGGCAGTCTCCCTGATGAACGAGGGCAAAGACCCGGCCGACATTATGAATGCCCTGCACACCGCCCTGGCAAAACGGGTAGCTGCCATGGCCCGAAGCGTTGAGATTGATGAAGACGTGGTCATGACCGGCGGGGTGGCGAAAAACCAGGGAGTGTTCAAGGCCATCAGTGATGTTTTGAATATAGATTTAAAAATTATGAAGCGTTTTGATCCCCAGATCATGGGTGCCATGGGTGCAGCACTTTTTGCAAAAGAAAGGGTAAAAGATCGTACCAAGGCAAATGCCGGATAGAGCTGGTTCATCTTTATATTATAGTGATTCTCAAAAATATGTTTCGAAAAAAATATACAAGAAAAGAATCACCCAAAGGCAAATCGATTGTCACTCAACGGGCTTTAAAATTTGAGTGATAGAAAACCATTTCCGTGTATCGGAGCCTTTTCCTGCGATTTGCAATAACCGTCAGGCAACCCAAGAGGATAAAAATGGAATTGTTTAAAACACATATCAACCAGATAAACGCCTTCCTTGAGAAAAAACAAAAGGAATGCAGCGTGACTGAACGGGTCCTTGATCATCAAAGCCAATGGCCCAGGGCGGAAAACAAACAACTTGTCCTTGGCCAGGATACGGCTGTGGAGCTTGGACATCCGCAGACCGCATCAACGTCAGCGCTTTTATGGACGAACGATGACGCCATGATTCAAAACAGGCGGATTTCCATTTTAGGACCGGAATTATCCCAAATAAAAGATACCCGGTCCCCTTTTGGGAAAATTGTTCTGGTGCAGGTTCAAGGATTCACAGAGGAGAATACCTATCTGCGATACAGGCAGATGGAGCAGATTCGATATAATCTGTACCTCAAGGGATATATGATGCGTGGAGCTTCCCAGTTCCAGCGTGAATGGAGCCGGGTAAGCCGTGACGCCATGAGTCAGGGGTTTTCGCTTGAAACGCTTGGCCGGTCCCTGATGGATCAATATCTTGAACTTGATTTTGTAAGATCGGTCCAAATTATCTTTATCACATCCAATAACGAGGATGTCTTTAAAGTCAGTGAAATTTCCAAAAGTGCCATGAAGATTATCGGGGCCATGAATAAAATGGCCAAAGAGATGTCCCTGGACTGTGATTCCTGTGAATATGTAGAGGTTTGCAGTGAAGTGGCATCTCTTCGAAACATGCGGCGTCGCCGGGAACAGGAGGGAACTGCACATGCCTGAAACAGATAAAACAAAAGTCATTGCCATGTGCGGCAAGGGCGGGGTGGGTAAAACATCTCTGTCAGCCGCTATTGTGAAAAATTTAATTGAGAATCCGGAAAACAAGGTTCTGGCCATTGATGCAGACCCTGCCATCGGTCTTTCCACAGCCTTGGGATTTGAAGTGGACAGGACAGTTGATGACATCCGCAATGATCTGATTACACGGGTAACGGCGGGCAAATCCGGGGATAAACAGGACATGGTCACCCGCCTGGACTATGAATTGTTTTCTGCACTTAAGGAAAAGGGGAACTTGGCGTTTCTGGCCATTGGCCGCCCCGAAAAGGAAGGCTGCTACTGCCAGGTGAATCACATTTTAAAAGAGATCATCGCATCGGTTGCCCAAAATTTTGACTATGTGGTGATTGACGGTGAGGCCGGGATTGAACAGGTCAACCGAAGGGTTATGGAAAATGTCAGTCACCTTATACTCGTGTCAGATGCATCGGCCAGAGGGTTGAATGTGGCCAAAACCATCAAGGAAGTGTCGGATTCGGCCATTCAGTACCAGAAAGCAGGGCTGATCATCAACCGCCTGAAAGAGGAGACCGAGATCGAAAGACTGCTTATCCCAGATGGTCTGGACTGTGTGGGGTGGATCCCGGAGGATGAGACCATCCGGCAATACGATATTAAGGGCCGGAGCATCCTGGATATGGCAGTGACCCCGGGACTTAAGGCAGCCAGAAATTGTATGCGCCAAATGGGGTTGAACGGGACCGGTGTAAACATAGCACAGGCCAGCGTGAATATTGAAATTTAGGGAAAGACCATTTTGGGCCGGGATTAATAAAAAAAATTAAAATGAAACAAGTTGGAAAATGGAAGGGGGGTTTATGTCATTTGGATTTATGGATAAAATTTTAAGGGTCGATCTAACCCATGGCAATATTGACGTGGAAAAGATTCCAGAAGGTTGGAAAAGGAAATTTTTAGGTGGTGCAGGACTTGCCACCAAATACCTGTACGATGAAGTACCTCCGGATATTGATGCCCTGGGGCCGGATAATAAGCTGATATTCATGACAGGGCCTTTGACCGGGACCTCATCCGCCAGCGCCAGCCGGTATTCGGTGGTGGCAAAATCGCCCCTAACAGGGATCTGGGGCCATGGAAATTCCGGGGGCAGTTTCGGTCCGGCCCTGAAGCGGGCCGGGTTTGACGGCATTATCATAGAAGGATGCGCATCAGCGCCGGTCACCCTTGAAATCATTAATGGCGATGCCAAACTTCTGCCGGCATCCGATGTATGGGGTAAGACGGTCCCGGAAACAGAAGATATTCTAAAAGAATCTGCAGGCAGAAAAATCACCACGGCATCCATAGGGCCGGGTGGTGAAAACATGGTGCGCTATGCCGCTATCATGAACAACAAGCACAGAACCGTTGGGCGTACCGGAATGGGCGCGGTCATGGGTTCCAAGAAGCTTAAAGCGATTGTATGTGCCGGGAAAACAAAATTTGAAATTGCCGAACCTGCGGCATTTAAAACCACGGCAAGACGCCAGATTGACCTTCTGGATGAATCCATGATGAAAGTCGGCTTTGAAGCATTCGGTACCAATATGGTGTCGGACATGGTCAATGCCAGAGGCGGATATCCTACTTTGAACTGGCAGAAAGGCGTTTTCGATGACATTGAGAATGTCAACGGCATGGCCCTGACCGAAACGGTATTGGAAAACAGGGTGTCCTGTTATGCCTGCCCCATTGCATGCGGCCGGGGTACTAAAATCAAAGAGGGTAAATGGAAAGGCCATAAAGGCGAAGGCCCGGAATATGAATCCGCCAATATGCTCGGGGCTGCCTGCGGGGTGTCGGATATGAATGCCATTACCATGGCCAATTACCTTTGCAATGAGTATGGCCTTGACACCATATCAACGGGATCCAGCATCGCCTTTGCCCTTGAGTGCTGGGAAAAAGGCATCTTGACGTCCAAAGACACCAATGGTCTGGAATTGCAATTCGGGGATTCAGACCTTGTTATTGATCTGGTTAAAAAAATTGCGAGAAGAGACGGTATTGGAGATTTTCTGGCTGAAGGAACCCGGAAAATGGCTGAAAAACTTGGGCAGGGGTCTGAGAAATTTGCCATGAACGTTAAAGGAATGGAACTGCCTGCCTATGATCCAAGGGCCGCCAAAATCTGCGGACTGGCCTATGTGACAGCCAACCGGGGCGGGGACCATATTACCGCCTTTATTGAAGGCCCGACATTCATTGATTCCCCTTTCCTACTGGTGGAGGACAGCAAGATCAATGATCCGTTTGAGGCAAATCCCAAAGAGGCCAAGGTTGTTGTGGATCTGGAAAATGCACTCACCGCATTTGACGCGATCGGTGCATGCAAGTTCATGGGAATGCTGCTTCCGGCATCCGATTATGTGGAATTAATCAATTTTACCATTGGCTGGGATATGGATGAAGAAGAATTTCGGCAGTGCGGGGAGCGTATTTATAACCTGGCAAGGCATTACAATGAAAAAGCAGGGCTCGACAGGTCACATGACACCCTGCCGCCAAGGCTGATGGAAGAACCGCTTGCCGAAGGGCCGGCAAAAGATATGGTGATAGATCATGACACACTCGAGATGATGAAGGATGCCTATTACGACATCCGGGGATGGGACCGGAAAACCGGAAATCCAGGGCAGGAAAAACTGGCCTCACTCAGCCTTGATGCGTCTGTTTGAAATCAGTTGTTCAAAATCATCTGAAAATAAAAAAGGAGTTAATAATGTCATATTCAGATAAACCCTGGCTTAAAAGCTATAAACTGGGTCCTTATCCTTTAGAACAAAGCCTGGTGCCGTATCCTGAAGAGCCCCTGTCTAGCGTGCTTGACCGGTCGGCGGAAAAATATCCGTCTAAAACCGCCATACTCTTTCTGGACAGGACTATCACCTACAGACAGCTGAAAGGTTATTCAGACCGCCTGGCCAACGGCCTTGCAGGTTTAGGTGTGGAAAAGGCAGATAAGGTCTGTGTTTTCCTTCCGAATTGCCCGGAGGCTGTTATCGCTGACTGGGGTATTCTCAAAACCGGTGCTGTTGTCATACCGACAAGTATACTCAGGACGGATGACGGCCTGGTTCATGAGGCCGGCAGCGGCAATGCCAAGGTTATGATCTGTCAGGAAGATCAGCTTGACCGGGTGCTTAAACTAAAGGATGCATGTGGTTTCTCAACAATTATAGTGGTCCCGGTTCAAGGCTTTGAAAAGGGGCCGGTTTCAATGAAATTGCCGGATGGTGTCATAGATTTTGCCACTCTTTTAAACAGCAGTGAGCCAAAGGCCCCGGAAGTGGAAATTGATCCAAAGAATGATCTGTGTGAGCTTGCCTTTACCGGTGGCGCCACCGGCGTCCCTAAAGGGGTGATGATTACCCATTTTAATAGGATGTCCTGCATTCAACAGGGACTGCCCTGGATATTAAAACCCCTGGTTGCGGGTGTAAAGGGTAAGGCATCTGCACTGCTGCCGGTGCCCCTGTTTCATTCCTATGGCCGGTATATGGCACAGTCTGCTGCCAATCTTGGGCTGCGGCTGATCCTGATTCCCGATCCCAGAGATGTGGATCTGATGGTAACAATGATTAAAGAATATCGTCCGTTTATGATTTGCGGGGTGCCCACACAGTTCATGCGCCTGGCGCAGGAGAAAATTGGAAAAATCAATGCCATTCCCATGAGTGGTGCGGCACCGCTGCCCGGGGAGGTAGCGGATGCCGTTCAAAATGAACTGGGGAACCCTATTTCCGAAGGGTACGGCCTGACTGAGACCGCGCCTCTCACCCACTTTAATGTGTCCGGATTTTCAAAGATCACCGGATTTATGCTCAAGATGAAACAGGGACTGGGGATTCCTTCCCCGGATACGGAATGTAAAATCATTGATTCGGCCACCGGAAAAGAAACGCCCTTTGGCGAGCCCGGGGAAATTTTAGTAAAAGGGCCCCAGGTTATGAAAGGGTACTGGCCAAAAGAAGGGTCGGGTCTGGATGAACAAGGCTGGCTCCATACAGGCGATATCGCCTATATGGATGAGGACGGGTATTTCCACATGACCGACCGGACCAAGGACATGATCAATGTGTCGGGTAATAAAGTTTATTCAACCCAGGTGGATGAGGTGATCTATAAACATCCCAGCGTAAGGATGGCAGCCTCTTTTGGTGTTCCGGATTTAAATGTGCCCGGTTCCGAAAGGGTGGCGGCTGTTCTTCAGCTGCATCCCGATTTTAAAGGCCAGGTCACTGAAGAAGAGATCCGGACATTCTGCAGGGAGCACCTGGCACCCTATGCCGTGCCCAAGTATGTGGAGTTCAGAGACAAACTGCCCATGACCGTAACGGAAAAACTGTTCAAAAAAGAGCTGCGGGAAGATTTCATCAAAAAAATAGAGATGAGTCAGGCAGGCTGATAAACAATTTATAATTCAAGGAGAAATGAAAATGACAACATATCAATACTGTACGCCCCAGTGGCTTGAAAAAAGTTTTGAACTCTATCAGGACAATCAGGCAGCTCAACAAAAAATGAAAAAACTCACAACAAAGATGGGATACCTGGTAAGGGCTGAACCCAAGTGGGGGATTGACCAGGATATCTATTTCTGGGTCTGGTTTGAAAAGGGTAAAATGACACGCCTTGAACTGGTTTCTAAAGAACGCGCCCAAAAAGAATCCCAGTATATTTTAGCCGCCACGCCTCAGACTTGGAAGAAAATCCTACGAAAGGAAAAAAAATTCATCACGGATTTTATGCTGGGAAATATCAAACTGGATCAGGGATCCAAGATCGGTGTCATGTCCGTGGCACCCCATGCCAATGATATGGTGGCTTCCCTGACTGCCGTTGATCTGGAGTTCCCGGATGAACTGGCCAGTGAAGGTTTTGAGGCATATCATGCCAATATGAAAAATTTTAGACAGGATTTGGGAGTTTAACAAGGTGCTGGCGATACGGGTAAAAGGATATCTGACACTGGGGCCTGTTATGGAGAATAAGGAATTGTTCGAAATCCAGGAGACTTCGATAACCCTTTATCAGCTTTTGGTTAAGCTGGCAAAACGGTTTGGACTGCCCTTTGAAGAGATGGTTTTTGAAGCCGATTCCCTGATTATCGGCCCCCATGTCAGAATCCTGGTGAACGGCCGGCACTACCGAACATTGCCGGGCCAACTGGACACCGAAATTGGGTTCGGGGATGACATCGGCCTGTTCCCGCCCATAGCCGGCGGTTAAAACAGGATTTTAATGAAATTATCTTGATCGGGTTTTAGATATAACGGAGGCATTATGGGGCACATCGTGGGAAAGGATATTTACCGCAGGTTGGGGGATAAAGTGGACCAACTCACCCTTCGGGCTCCTTGGAACAGGGCATTTCATGAAATTTTAAAGGAGCTGTATACCCCCAGGGAGGCTGATATCCTTGTGTCTATGCCATACGGATTGTCCAGCCTGTCCCGTATTGCAACGGTTCTCAAGGAAAATGCAGTCTCTTTAAGAAAAGATTTGAAAAGACTGTGTACTAAGGGACTGGTAGCAGATGTGTGGATCAACGATGAATACCATTATATTCCGTCTCCGCTTGCCATTGGACTGTTTGAATTTACCATGATGCGAACAGGTGAAAACCTAAATTTTAAAGGATGGTCCCGTCTTTTTCATGAATATCTTATGGGGGACAGCTCCGTATATGATGCCAATTTCGGCAGCGGCATGAAAATGTCACTGATGCGCACGGTTCCCCATGAAACGGCTATCAAAGAATCACCCCATGTGGAAGTGCTGGATTATGAAAAGGCTGCTGCCATCATTGACCGTTCAGGTACGTTTGGTGTGGGGATATGTTCCTGCAGGCATGAAAAATTTCATATTGAACAAAAGCATTGTGACACACCTCTTGAAACCTGCATGTCCTTTGGATGGGCTGCCGATTACCTGATCCGTCACGGCATGGCAAAAAAGGCGGATAAGCAAAAAGCCCTTGAGACCCTTGAGATATCAAAGGAATATGGCCTGGTGCTCAATGCAGACAATGTGCAGCAAAAAGTGACCTATCTTTGTCAGTGCTGCGGGTGCTGCTGCAATGTTCTGCTTGGATATAACTGTCACGGATATGAGAATGTCGTGGTGACCTCAAGCTTTATCGCAGAGGTGGAAAACCAAAATTGCATCGGGTGTGGAAAATGCGCCAAAGCCTGCCCGATAAATGCCATTGACATGGAACCTGTTCACGGTGAGGGTGAAAGGAGAAAACAGGCCATTATTGATGCGTCGGTCTGCATCGGCTGCGGTGTATGTTCACTTAAATGTAAAAATCGTTCCCTGGAACTTGTAAAGCGAAAACAGCGGTTTATTCATCCGGAAACCACCTTTCACCGTGTGATTCTGCAGTGTCTGGAACGGGGAACCCTTCAAAATCAGATATTTGACAACCCGGCCAGTATCACTCAAGGATTCATGCGCGGTCTTGTCGGCGGGTTTTTAAAACTGCCGCCGGTGAAAAAGTCATTGATGAGCGAAACCTTGAGATCGTCTTTTTTAAGGGCCATGGAAACAGGGATTAAAATGCAGGGGAAAGAATGGCTCACAACATTGTAAGGCGAAATTCTATGTGTGATGGGATCATTGCGTGATGGTGTAAATTTTTATTGCAATTAAAGAGGGATACCGGCAGCCGTTAGATTGTTGGGACAGCTGCCAGGGAGGCAGGTATGAAAGCCGGTTTTGATTTTGGAGCAAAAAACATCTTTTATGCTGTTGTGGAGGATGCAAGGATCGTCCTGGAGGGGACCTGTGGCCACAGGGGAGATCTTATGGGTGTTTACAGACAAATTGTCGACTTTATTGATCGTGAATTGCCGGAGGAAAAGATTTCAGCATTCGGTATTACCGGAAATATCACCTTGCAAACCACGGATGTTATCGATCCTGTGATAGCCTCTGTGGAGGCAAATCGGTTTTTTAAAACATCCTGCAGCAGCATTATTTCCATAGGTTGTGAGACTTTTTATACCGTAATGCTTGATAAGAAATCCAACTATAAATCCCATGAATCTAATTCAGACTGCGCGTCCGGTACTGGAAGTTTTCTGGATCAGCAGGCCAAGCGCCTGGGCATGGAGACACAGGAACTTGCACGCAAAGCTGCGGCACATGTGGGTCAAACCCCTTCCATATCGACCCGGTGCGCCGTGTTTGCCAAGTCTGACATCATCCATGCCCAGGCCCGGGGATACGCCACAGACGCCATTGCTGCAGGCTTGTGTAAAGGGGTTGCCCGCAATGTTCTTGCCAATACTACGGAAGGGAAAAAAGCAGAAGGAGAGATCCTTTTTATCGGCGGGATGAGCAAAAATAAAAAAATTGTTGATGAGCTGTCCCGTTTGACTGGCAGCAAGATGGTCGCCCACCAATATGCTGAGGGTTTTAATGCTGTTGGGGCGGCCGTTCTGGGAACACAGCCCTGGCCTGAACGCCGGAGAATACTGTCAGCCAGAGAAAAATATCAAAGTTTCCGTTCCCGCCTGAAAATTGGCACAGGTTACTATCCTGATTTTTCAAAAGATATAACCACTCAGTTTGACGGGCTCGAAGTGAGTAGCTATGCGGTACCTGAAACGAAAAAAGTGGATGTTTTCATTGGGATTGATGTGGGCTCCACCAGCACCAAGGCCGTTATCGTTGAGACCGGCGGGCGTATTTTATCCGGGGTGTACACAAAGACCAAGGCAGACCCGGTAGGGGCAGTTTCATCTATTTTTGAAACAATTCAAAAAATGTATCAGTGTCATGAACTTAGTTTTAAAGGGGTCGGCACTACAGGGTCAGGCAGAGAGCTTGTAAAACAGATTCTGTCGGCAGATTTATCTGTGAACGAGATTACAGCCCATGCGGCCGGCGCCGGGTTCCTGGATCCTGAGACTGACACCATTATTGAAATCGGGGGGCAGGACTCCAAATTCACCCGGTTGTCCAACAAGGATGTGGTGCATGCGGCCATGAATTATGTCTGCGCTGCCGGAACAGGCTCATTTATCGAGGAGCAGGCAAAACGGCTTGACATCAAACTGACAGATATCTCAGATGTTACACTGGGGAAAAGAGCACCTTTAACATCTGACCGGTGCACTGTTTATATGGAACGCGACCTGAATTCTTTTTTGTCACAAGGACTTAAAAAAGAACAGATCATGGCAGCTGTCCTGTTCAGTGTCCGGGATAATTATCTGGCCAAAGTCATGGGGAAAACGAGCCCCGGGAAAAAAATCTATTTCCAGGGGGCCACTGCCAGGAATAAAGCCCTTGTGGCAGTATTTGAAGAAGCACTTGGTCGAAAAATCCATGTCACCCGGTTCTGTCACCTGACAGGTGCACTGGGATGTGTGGTAAAAATGATGGAATTGGGGATTGAATATTCTTCCTTTACCGGTATGGACCTGGATGTTGAGACATACACAGAGATCTGTGAACTATGTCAAAATCAGTGTGAACTCAGGGTTTATGATTTGGTGACCCACACGATTGCCTGGGGGTTGAAATGCGGCAGAGAGTACGAGGATAAAAAACCGGGCAGCACCATCATTGGATCAAATCTTGAAAAGCAGTTTATCCGGCATTTTGATACGCCGACTGTCAAACAGCCGAAAAAAAAGACCATCGGAATTCCTTTGGCGTTGTTTATGATGGACTATGCGTTTTTGTTTAAGGGTTTTTTTCAGCAATTGGGGTTTAACGTCATTCTTGAAAAAAGTTCGGATAAAAAGCTGCTTTCGGGTATGGATCTGTGCCAGAGTGATTTTTGTGCGCCCATGGCTCTTTGTCACGGGCTTGCGGCCTCCCTGGTGCGCAAAGGTGTGGATTTTATTTTCCTGCCGGCAATGATCAATGAACAAAGCATTTTCAATGCACACAAAGATGAAGAATTGTTCAGGCAAAAGGTAACAGATGCATATTTTTGTTTCTATTCTTCATATGCCGGTACCATCATGGATAATCTTTTAAAACAAGATTTTAACAATAAACTGCTTCAACCCAGGATCAAACTTAACAATGTAACACTACAGGCCGCTGCTGAAAAACTGGGCAAAGATTTAAGCCCTTTGCTTCGTGTTCCCGACGATGTGATTGCCAATGCGTTTATCCACGCACGACAATCCTTTATGGACAAGAAAAAAAACTGGGCACAGATAGGTCAACAAAGACTGGCTGTCAGGGCAGTCCGGGGTAAAATCCTTCTTCTCGGGCGGCCCTATGTTATGTTTGACCGGCGGTTGAATTTGGGAATTCCCAGGATATTTGAAGATGCCGGATTTAATATCATCAGCCAGAACATGGCGGCCGAAAGTCAATTTACCGAACCCGGTAAAGATATGGCTGCCATGCACTGGTATTTCGGGCAGCAGTTTTTCAGTGCCTTGAAAAGTCTTGAAACAGATCCGGATCTGTATCCTGTTTTTTTAACCTGTTTCAGGTGCAGCCCGGATGCTTATCTGCTCAACTATTTTAAATCATTCATGGAGCGGTTGAAACGGCCCTACCTTGTACTCCAGCTGGATGAACATAGCAGTGATGTCGGCTACCTGACCCGCATTCAGGCGGCCATGGATGCCTTTGATAATGATCGCAGCCGTACCATGAAAAAAGTCGGTTCAAAAACAGATAAGAAAATTTTTAAGACTTGTGGTGAGGACAACGAAAAGAGGCAAATACTGAAGCCCGGGGATACCGTTCTTATCCCAATGACCGATCAGCGGATCAATGCTTTTCAAAAAGCAGTATTCCAGGCATCTGGTTTTGATGCACAGGTTCTGGAACTTGATCGGCAGATACTTTCCACCGGGTATCAATATGCCAGCGGCGGAGAATGTCTACCCAATGTTGCCATTGCAGGATCGTTGATTTCAATGTTCCAGTCCGGAGAAATTGATCCAGGTGACGGTGTGCTCTATCTTCCCAGCATATGTTTTTCCTGCAACTACAACCAGTATGCAGGACTGGTGCAGCTGGCCTGCAGTTCGGCTGGTTATCCAGGCGTTCGGGTATTGAACACCAATGGACTTTCCAATATCCCTGACCTTTCTGCACGGTCAAACATCTTGCTGGTGTCAGCCACCATTCTGGGCGCAATTTTAAATAAACTATATTACCGGTTTAAACCCTATGAGGAAAAACAGGGAACCACCCGGGATGCCATGAATGCGGCACAGGACATCGTGATTGACCATATTATGAATAAAAGATCCCTGCTGGGCGCAGCAAAGAGCATTTCAAAACTGTTTGCCGCCTTGCCGCAGGGAAATCGCCGCAAACCCAGGGTCGCAGTTATCGGGGATGTCTATGCGAAATTCAACACCGTTCTCAATGATGATATATGTGATGCAGCGCAAAACCTGGGGGCTGAAATACTCATGCCATCCTATAATGAGCTGGTGATTCATGCCATGATGGCGGATGTGCAGGATCATGGGGATGATCCAAAGACACTTTTGGCAATGATTCGCTATGAAAAACAGTTTGAATCTGTTTTTGAACCGTTTCTGGACAGTCACGCAGAACCGGATCCGTTTGAATGCCAGAAACTAATGGAAAAAGAAGGATTTTCCAACTTTATTGCAGGAGAGACAGCAATCAGTATCGGCCGGATGCTGTATTATGTCCAACACAACATTGTGGATGCTGTCATTCATGTAAATCCTTTGTTCTGTTGTCCGGGAATTGTGTCCTCATCGTTGCTTAAAAAGATAGAGGACATATATGGTATCCCGGTTATAGACCTTTTTTACGACGGCACCAACCAGCCAAACAAGACCATTGTGCCGCATATGTTTTATATGGCCCAAAAATACAAAAACAGATCAATTCAACACAAAGATAAATGCCTGCAAGTTGTGAACGTTTCATAAAGGCGGGTTGTACTGGAATGGAAGATCTATCTGAAACACTGAAAATCAACGGTGAAATTAATTATGGCACACCATACCACCAAATCAGGATATAAACGCCTGGTGGACAGGCTGAACCGGTTTCCCCAGGGAGCACCGCCGTCCAGGCTGCTGGATAAAATATTGAGCATATTGTTTTCTCAAAAAGAGGCCCGCCTGGTATCCCAGCTTCCCATCAGACCGTTTACCGCACAAAAGGCGGCCAAAATCTGGAAAACCGATCTTTTAAAAACCAGGAAAACACTGGATAAACTTGCATCCCGTGCGCTCCTGCTTGATATGGATTATAACGGAGAAACAAGATATGTCCTTCCGCCGCCCATGGCGGGATTTTTTGAATTTTCCCTGATGCGGGTCCGCAACGACATAGATCAGAAGGCCTTAAGTGAGCTTTTTTACCAATACATGAATGATGAAGAAGATTTTATCAAGGATCTGTTTACACTGGGAGAGACACAGCTGGGCAGGGTTTTTGTGCACGAACCGGTGCTGACCAATGAGAATGCCATCCATGTCCTGGATTATGAGCGGGCCTCCGAGGTAATCAGGACCGCTTCTCACAGGGCGGTGGGCACCTGCTACTGCCGGCACAAAATGTTTCATGTTGATAAAGCCTGTGACAACCCCATGGAAATTTGCATGACATTTAACACCTCTGCCAGATCTTTGATCAAGTATGACCATGCACGGCAAGTGGATGTAAAAGAAGGCCTGGATCTTCTTGATCAGGCCTATGAATCCAACCTGGTTCAGTTCGGCGAGAATGTCAGGGAGCAGGTTAATTTTATCTGTAACTGCTGTGGATGCTGCTGCGAGGGGTTGGTGGCCGCACGCAGGTTCGCCATGTTAAATCCGGTGCATACTTCCAATTTTATTCCTAAAGTCCATGAGGACACCTGCAGCGGGTGCGGTAAATGTATCCACATCTGCCCGGTGGAAGCCATGACCATGGTCTCGGCCAATGATCCCAAAGCCCCAAAAAAGAAAAAGGCCGAATTAAGAAAAGAGATATGTCTTGGATGCGGTTTGTGTGTTAGGGCCTGCGCAGAAAACAGTATTGAATTAAAATCTCTTGAAACAAGGGTTATCACTCCGTTGAACGGATCCCATAGGGCTGTGGTTATGGCCATAGAAAGGGGAAAGCTGCATGAATTGATATTTAACAACAAAATCATGTTCAGCCACAGGGCGCTTGCCGCTGTCCTGGGAGTTCTTTTAAAACTGCCACCTGTTAAGCAGATCATGGCAAGCCAACAGATCAAATCAAGATTTCTTGAAAGTTTTATACAAAAAACAAAATATGCCGACCTTCTGTAAGATCATGAAAGTCTGCCGTAAAAAGACTATGATCCGGCAATAATCCGATAACAAGGAAAAAAAGAAAAATTGAAAAACAGATTAAAGCGGGAACACCTTTCAGATAAGGTGGTTGATATTCTCGGGAAGAAAATTCTAAGAAATGAATTGAAATCAGGTGAGATTATCATTGAAACCCAGATTTCAAAGGCGTGGGGAATCAGTCGAAGCCCTGTAAGGGATGCACTTCGGACATTGGAAAAACAGCGGCTGGTGGAGAAGGTCCCCAGAGGAAGCTACAAGGTTTTTGAATTGACTGCGGAATATATAACAAGCTTTCATGACGTTGTGACTATATTTTACGGATATGCCATCCCCAGGGCCGTTAAAAAATTGACAAACGATAATCGCCACAATCTCCAATCTATTGATAATAATATTAAAAAGAGTATTAGAGAAAACGATTTTAATGCATATGTCAAAAATGTCTGTCGGTTTGGACAGTCTGTTTTAAAGTATGCTAAAAATCCAATTCTTGTCCAGATTTCAACAGATGTGCTGCCCACAGCCAAACGGATTCTGTATACGGCCATTAATCAACCAGCCTGCAGTCTGTCCCTGGGAAATCATCCCATCCGAATAGCTTGTAAAGCTGTAATGGACGGTGATTCGGCCGGAGCAGTTGAAGCATTTAACAAATTTATCAATGATTCCAGGGCAATCCTTTTGGCATCCTATCATGATAAAAAATAGAACCGGATTAAAGAGAAAAAGGAGTATTCAAATGAGGGAAGTTGTCATTGTTTCTGCCTGTAGAACCGCTATCGGTGCATTCGGCGGAACATTAAAAAATATGAACGGTGCAGCGATTGCCGCGGTCACCATGAAAGAAGCTGTTAAAAGGGCAGGTGTCGACCCTTCTGAAATTAATGATGTTCGTTACGGATGCTGTGTTGAGCATCATGATACGTTAAATGTTGCCCGCGTCGCAGCCCTAATGGCAGGTATTCCTGATTCAGTTCCGGCGGTGACAGTCAACCGGGTCTGTATTTCCGGTATGGAAGCTGTATTATCAGGGGCGGCAATGATCCAGGCAGGTATGGCTGATGTAATTCTGGCAGGTGGTGTCGAGCATATGTCCGGTGTGCCGTATTCGGTACCGGCAGCCAGATGGGGATGCCGTCTCCAGGATCAGAAATTTGTCGACACCATGATCCACGCACTTCACTGCGGTTCACACTTAATGCCGTTTGACGAAACCACCCCCATAAATGCAAAAGAGGCTCCGGCACGCTATTTTATGGGAAAACCTTATATCATGGGGCATACAGCGGAATTCGTGGCCCAGCACCTTAATATTTCGCGTGAAGAAATGGACGAGGTGGCCCTTAGAAGCCATAATAATGCAGAAAGAGCGACCCATGACGGATCATTCAAAGAAGAAATCGTCCCTATTGAAGTGCCACAAAGAAAAAAAGAACCATTGATTTTTGATAAAGATGAGCATTTTCGCCCCGGTATGACCATGGAGAAATTGCAGGGCCTTGCGCCTGCCTTTGTACCGACTACCGGGAAAGTCACTGCAGGCAATGCCAGTGGGATCAATGATGGTTCCTCCGGAATGATCATAATGGAAAAGGAAAAGGCGGTTGCGCTGGGGCTAACCCCCATAGCTAAGATAAAAGCCACTGGAATGGGAGCCTGTCACCCCACCATAATGGGGATCTCTCCTGTCCCGGCAGTTAACCAGCTCATGGAAACAAGCCGGCTTTCAATTGAAGATTTCGATTTAATCGAGGTCAATGAGGCATTTGCCGCCCAGTATATCGGGTGTGAAAAAGAACTGGGTCTCAATCGGGAGATCACCAATGTGAACGGCTCAGGTATCGGTTTAGGGCATCCTGTGGGATCAACCGGTTCCCGGATCATGGTTACCCTGATCCATGCCATGAAAAAAAGAGGTAATACCCTGGGAATAGCAACGCTTTGCGGTGGTGGAGGAGTCTCTTTGGCCTGCGCCATTGAAATGCTGTAGTAATTGTTCTTTTGGCCGTAATACCTGGATCCATGCAGGCAGGCAGAATATCGGAATGCGATTTTTGCCTGCCCATGCTGAATGTCCGGGTTTGTTTGTTATCTGATTGTTCGCTTATGGCATTGCGGGTGTTCTCCGGCATGGGAACTGACCATTTTGTCGGTATATAATTTTCATCAATTTTATTTATGACTTTTTATAAAGCAGTGAGAACCATTCATCAAGGTGATGTGACCTCTATGTTATAAAGGCAGAGTTCACTATAGTTATTATCATGGTAAAGAAAGCGGAGTCAGGATTTTAAATTTTAATTAAGGAAGCAAACGTTATTTCCAACCTTTTGGGGTCATGACCGGTACCTTTAATATTAAAAAAATAATAAATTTGGAATACTTTTCATTAAAGACCTATGATATAATAATATTTAATTTTCAAGCAAACATAAGTTTTCATCTAATCGATTTTCGTAAAGCAACGGGTTAACCGTTCTGATATTCAAATCCTGTGATATTGGGAGGCTTGTTATGAATGATTTAAGCCTGCCTGTTGGAGATCTATACAACGGCCTTCAGGCATTATCGAATTTGTCATTTCCAAAATTCTGCGCCACTTGTGGCAAGCGGTATGAAACGGCAGAAGAATTCATTACCCAGACCGAGGCGCTTCGGAAATCAAGTGGTCTGAAAGAAGATCTGGACGATGATGATCAGATTATTGTCGAGCTTTTCCGAAACTGCACCTGCGGCTCTACCTTGATGGATGAGTTCAATAACCGGCGGGATCTGTCTGTTGGCGGCCTTAAACGGAGAGAAAAATTCGGTGAGTTAATGGATCGCCTTGTCAAAGCCGGTTTCGAGGCCCAGACTGCCCGGGGGGAATTGCTGAAAGTTATGCGCGGTGAAGGAAGTAAGCTGCTCAAGGTTAAAAAACCTGAAAAAAAATAGCCAGCCTCATGTCAACGCCAATTATGGTATCAGGCTTTTATAATCCTCAAACGCATGGTTGACCCACCACAGCTGCTTTTCGGAAGGCCGTCCCTTAATCTGGCCGGGCACGCCCAGAACCAGGGAATAATCCGGAATCACTTTTCTTTCTCCCACCAGAGTGGCCGCACCAATAATACAGAAATCGCCGATAATTGCCTTATGAAGCAGGGTGGCATTCATGCCCACAAGGACGTTGTTTCCAATCGCTTTGCAGTTGAGCACGGCGCCATGTCCGATAATGACCCTGTTGCCGATATCAACATTTTCTTTTTTAGACCCCGGTGCCCCGGAATGAATTACACAATTATCTTCCACAATGGTCTGGCTGCCGATGGTGATTTTCCCAAGGTCGCCCCGGATTACGGCCCCGGGCCAGATACTGGTCTCGGACCCTATTTCCACATCACCGATGATAACCGCAGTGTCGTCCACATATGCCGTTGATGAAATACGGGGTGTTTTTGTTTTAAAAGATCGGATCATCTGCTGTCTCCTTTTTTGTTTTCATAAGGTTTTTGAAAAGAAAACCGGTTGGGCGTATGTATGACCGCTTCCTTGAATTAATTATAGAATTAACATGTGAAATTTAGTATATATTTCTCTTGGTTTGTCAAGTTGCTTTTGAACGGTTAAAAAAAATAGAAGGAAAACGTCCATGATTGATCCACAACGGCTGGCCCGGCGGTTTGAATCCCTTGTTAAAATTGATTCTCTGTCCCGCGAAGAATACGATGTTGCAGCAGTTCTTGAAAAGAAGCTGGAAACCATGGGTGCGACAGTCCTTTATGATGATGCAAAAATCAAAGTGGGCGGTAATTGTTCGAACATGGTGGCGAAATTTAAGGGCACGGTAGATGCCGATCCTCTTTTTTTATCCGGCCATATGGACACGGTGGGGCCGGGCAGGGGGATCAAGGTCTTATTTGAGGACGGTGTGTTTAAAAGTGATGGGACCACCATTCTGGGATCGGATGATAAATCAGCCATTGCCATCATTCTCGAAGTCATGGATGTGATCCTGGAGAACAAGCTGGATTACCCCCCGGTGGAAATAGTATTCACGGTCTGTGAGGAAATCGGCCTTTTGGGCGCCAAGAATCTGGACTACAGCCTGATGGATGCCACGTTCGGTTATATTCTGGACTCCACGGATACGGAAGGGATTGTTACAAAGGCGCCGGCGGCCAACAAAATTATAATCAAAATATACGGTAAGGCCGCCCATGCCGGGGCTGCGCCGGAAAATGGCGTCAGCGCCATTTCCATTGCATCCAACGCCATATCCACCCTTGAGCTTGGCCGGATTGACGAGGAGACCACCTGTAACCTGGGGACTATTGAAGGGGGGGTGGCAACCAATATCGTCCCCGAATTTGTCGAGGTCCACGGTGAGGCAAGAAGTCATGATGAGGAAAAACTTGATGCCGTAACCAATACGATTGTAAAAGCATTTGAAGATGCGGTTGCTGTGTTCGGGAGTGTGAACGGGGCACCCCGTGTTGAAACCACGGTGGAGATGGATTTTCCCAATACAAATATCCCTGAAGATCATAAAGCCATCACCCTTGCCAGAAAAGCGGCGGCGAACCTGGGAACACAGCTTGAAAGCAAAACCATCGGCGGCGGGGCAGATGCCAATATCTTTTTTGGCCAAGGCGTTGTGGCAGGTGTCCTGGGAACGGGCATGACGGATGTTCATACCTTGAATGAGTCAATCAAATTATCGGATATGGAAAATTCCGCCCGGCTGGTTCTTGAGATTTTGAAAGTGCACGCCGCAGGAGAAGCCAGATAGATGATCCTTTATGTGGATATGTTTTCCGGGATCAGCGGGGACATGTTTTTGGGCGCCCTGGTTGATCTTGGGACTCCAGTGGACTGGCTGACCCGAAAACTTGAGACGGTTTTTAAGGGATTTGAAATTGAGGCAGCCACGGTTTATCCCCACCATCTTCGGGCCATAGACATCGTCGTGACAGCAACTGAAGACCAACCTTCCCACCGGCATTATACAGATATCAAAACCATGATCGAAAAGTCCCCGTTGCCGGATGGGGTCAAAAAAAACAGTCTTGATGCGTTTGAAAAGATCGCCATGGCTGAAAGTAAAATCCACGGGCAGGATATTGAAACCGTACATTTTCATGAAGTCGGGGCCATTGATTCCCTGGTGGATATCATCGGTACGTTTTTATGTGTTGATTACCTGGGAATCACCAAGGTGTACGCATCCAGGGTTCCCTTGGGTTCCGGCAGTGTTGAATGCGCCCACGGGCAGATCCCGGTACCGGTACCGGCCACTTTGGCCATATTGAAAGATACACCGGTGACATCCAGCGATGCCGCCACTGAAATTGTCACCCCCACGGGTGCGGCGCTGATAACCACACTGTGTTCCGATTTTGGCACCATGCCATTGATGACCATTGACAGGGTCGGTTATGGGGCCGGGAAAAGAAAGACCGGATCCAAACGCCCCAATCTGCTGCGTATTTTAGCGGGTTTGCCCTCTGATGACAATTTAAACAAGACCATAAATAAAGAAGATATCTTTGTCGTCAAAGCCAATGTGGATGATATGAGCCCTGAAATATCCGGGTATTTAATGGAAACGCTTTTTGATAACAGTGCACTGGATGTCAGCTTCATGCCGGTGCAGATGAAAAAAAACCGGCCCGGTGTACTGATCGAGGTGATGTGCAGATCCACTGAGATCGATAAGGTCATTGAAGTAATTTTAACCCAGAGTACATCCATCGGGGTCCGGTATCATGAATGTCGGCGGGCATTTTTAACCAGGGAAAATACCGTTGTCGATACAGCCTATGGAAAAATTCAGGTCAAAAAAATTGTCAATCCGGATAGCAGTATCCGGTATGTGCCTGAGTATGAAACGGCAAAAAAGATCGCAAAAGAAAAATCAATTCCACTAAAAGATGTATATACACAGATTTTATCAGATGCCGCAGTACTTGACACGGATCATGACAGCATATAGAAATGCAAAAAGGTAATTAAAAGATAACAGGCACGTTTGATATATAAATCGGCAGATAATCCTTCACCCATGTGATTGATAATGCAGTATTCCAGGGTTGGAATGAGGAGAGACAAATGGAAAAGACTTCAGAAAAGCAAAAGGCTGTAACCACAGCCATGAGCCAGATTGAACGGCAGTTTGGTAAAGGATCGATTATGAAGCTGGGCGGCAGGGAAATAGAAGCCGTGCCGGTGATCCGGACAGGCTCGCTTGCCCTGGATAAAGCATTGGGCGTGGGCGGATATCCCAGGGGCCGGGTGATTGAGATTTACGGCCCGGAATCTTCAGGCAAAACAACCCTGGCACTGCACGCCGTTGCCCAGGCCCAGAAAAACAATGGTATCGCCGCCTTTATCGATGCTGAGCACGCCCTGGACGTGGCCTATGCCAAGCGCCTGGGGGTGGATTGTGATGAGCTTCTGGTGTCCCAGCCCGATACCGGTGAGCAGGCGCTTGAAATCGCTGATATGCTGGTTCGAAGCGGCGGTATCGATATCATGGTCGTGGACTCCGTGGCAGCACTGGTACCCCGTTCCGAAATAGAAGGGGATATGGGAGACAGTCACATGGGGCTGCAGGCCCGGCTGATGTCCCAGGCATTAAGGAAATTGACCGCTACAATAGGCAAAACCAACACCACCATTATTTTTATCAACCAGATCCGGATGAAGATCGGTGTGGTTTACGGCAATCCGGAAACCACCACCGGTGGTAATGCTTTGAAATTTTACTCATCCATGCGCCTTGAAATCAGACGGGCGGCACCCATCAAAGACGGACAGGAAATTATCGGTAACCGGACCCGGGTCAAGGTGGTGAAAAACAAACTGGCCCCGCCGTTCAAAAATGTTGAGTTCGACCTGATGTACGGGGAAGGGATTTCCAAAAACGGTGATCTTTTAGATATGGGGGTTAACCTGGACATCGTTGATAAAAGCGGGTCCTGGTATTCCTTTGAAGGCGAGAGAATCGGCCAGGGCCGGGAGAATGTAAAATTGTTTTTAATCGACAATCCGGATATTTTTGAAAATATTGAAACAAAGGTTCGTGAAGAACTTGGACTTGCTGAACCCGCTAAAGAAAAAGGCAAGGCCAAAACAGATGATGCTTAACCAGATGAGGCTTAATCAGATAGCACCTTAGGAGTTGTGACATGACAGGTAATGAAGCTCGAAAAATTTTTCTTGAATATTTTAAAAAACATAATCATCAGCAGGTTCGATCATCTTCTCTCGTTCCCCAGGACGACCCGACCTTACTCTTTGTAAATGCCGGTATGGTTCAGTTTAAAAGGGTTTTTACAGGTGACGAAAAAAGAGACTATACCATGGCCGTAACGTCCCAGAAATGTGTCAGGGCCGGCGGTAAACACAATGATCTTGAGAATGTCGGATATACGGCGCGCCATCATACTTTTTTCGAGATGCTTGGTAATTTCTCCTTTGGGGATTATTTTAAGGAAAAAGCCATTGAATTTGGATGGGATCTTCTTACCAACGGGTATGGGTTTGACAAAGAAAAATTATGGATATCCGTATTCCATGAAGATGATGAAGCCTTTGATCTCTGGCAGAAAGTTGCCGGTGTGCCGGCAGACAAAATTGTGCGGCTGGGTGAGGAGGATAATTTCTGGGCCATGGGTGATACCGGTCCCTGCGGGCCGTGCAGTGAAATCCATATCGACCGCGGCGCAGAGTTCGGGTGTGATCGCGAAGATTGTGCCGTAGGATGCGACTGCGACCGCTGGCTGGAGCTTTGGAACCTGGTTTTCATGCAGTTTGAAAGAGATGAACAGGGCAATATGGAACCCTTGCCCAAACCCAGTATCGATACGGGTCTGGGGCTTGAGCGGGTCATATCCGTTCTCCAGGATGTTCCCACCAATTTTGACACGGACCTGTTTGTTCCCATTATGGAAAAAGTGGGGGAGCTGGCCGGTAAGAAACGTCATGAATCCGATATTGTGGAAGTGGCCATGAAGGTCATTGCCGATCATTCCAGGGCCTCGGCCTTTTTGATCTGCGACGGGGTGCTGCCGTCCAATGAGGGACGCGGGTATGTGCTTCGCCGGATCATGCGGCGGGCTATCCGTTACGGCAGAAGCATCGGGCTTGTGAAACCCTTTTTGCATGAAACCGTACAAACGGTTTTCTCCATTATGGATGAAGCCTATCCGGAACTTAAAGATTCGTCTGCTTTTATCCTGAATGTGGTTAAAAATGAAGAGGAAAAATTCCTTGAAACCCTGGGGACAGGGATGAAGTTGTTAGAGGGAACGCTTGAAGAGTTAAAAGCGAACAATCAGAAAATCCTCCCCGGGGAGGTTATTTTTAAACTCTATGATACCTTTGGTTTTCCGGTAGATATTATTCAGGATCATGTCAAGGAGATGGAATTTGATCTGGATCTGGACGGATTTGATAAAGCAATGGCTCAGCAGAAAGCCCGGTCCAAGTCCACCAAAAAATTTACCGGGGTGGGTCAGGCGTATAAAACCCTGACCGCTGCCGGTATTAAGACGGATTTCAACGGGTATAATCATGTTGAAGGCAGCTCCGATGTTCTCATCATTGTTAAAAATGACACTGAGATAGAAACGGCTGCAAAAGATGATCTCATCGAAATTGTGACATCATCCACGGTATTTTATGCCGAGTCCGGCGGTCAGGCCGGAGATACCGGTATCATTGAAACCGGAACAGGTCTGATCGTTATTACCGATACAGTCAAGGATCCCACAGGAATCGTGATTCACAAAGGCGTTGTCCAAAAGGGTGACATAAAAAAAGGGGATACCGTCACCTTGAAGGTGGATGTTCAAAAGCGACAGAACACGGCGTTGAATCACACCGCCACCCATATTCTTCACTCCGCATTGAGAAAAGTATTGGGGGATCATGTCAAGCAGTCCGGTTCTCTTGTCACAGATACCCGGCTGAGATTTGACTTTACCCACTTTTCATCCATCCCACCACAGGATATTTTAGCCATTGAGAATGATGTCAATTTGCGCATCCGCCAGAATCATCCGGTTCACACAAAGGAGATGAACATGGATGAGGCGGTCAAAGCCGGTGCCACGGCCCTGTTTGAAGAAAAATACGGGGATGTGGTCCGCGTGGTGTCCCAGGGCGATTTTTCACAGGAACTGTGCGGCGGCACGCACACCGGGCGTTCCGGTAATATCGGGCTTTTTAAAATACTGTCCGAAGGCGGGATTGCCTCGGGTGTCAGAAGAATCGAGGCGGTCACGGGACAAGCCGCCCTTGATGCAGTGCACAAAGATCAGGCCTGTGTTGAGTCAGCCGCAGGGCTCTTAAAAGGATCAAAGGAGGGTGTTGTCGCTAAAATTGAAACCCTTTTATCGGATAAAAAAGTCCTTGAAAAAGAGCTGGAATCCCTGAAAGCGAAAATGGCCTCAAAATCCGTTGAAACCATAGATGATGAAATTAAGCTGATTAACGGTGTCAAGGTTCTGGCCAAGCGGGTGGAAATTGAAAACCCATCCCAGTTAAGGGATCTTGCCGACAAATTTAAGAATAAATTGTCATCAGGCGTTATCCTGCTGGGTGCCGAGTCTAATGGCAAGGCCCTTTTGATTTCAGTTGTGACCCAGGATTTGACAAAAAATTACAAAGCCGGTGAAATAGTTAAAAAAGCCGCCCAGATTGTCGGTGGCGGTGGTGGCGGACGGCCGGATATGGCCCAGGCCGGCGGTACAAAGCCGCAACACCTTGGCAAAGCACTGGAATCTGTTTTTGAAATGATTGTATGACCGCCTATTTTATAAGACGATTGCTTCTGGTGATACCGACTTTTATCGGTATCACCATTATGGTGTTCGCTATCACCCGTTTTGTGCCGGGCGGCCCCATTGAGAGGATCATATCAGATACACGGGCCATGCAGACGGGCCACGGCGGGTCATCCGTCAGTACCACAGGCCAGGGCGGCAGCCAGCCGCTGTCTGAAGAGCAGATTGAAAAACTAAAAGAGTATTACGGATTTGACAAGCCTGTACTGGCCAGTTATGTTGCCTGGCTTGGCAAGGTTGTAACAGGCGATCTGGGTAAATCCACACGGTATTATGATCCGGTCTGGGACATGATCAAAGAGCGGATTCCCATCTCATTATATTTTGGTCTGTTAAGCCTGATTATCATCTACGGGGTCTGTATCCCCCTTGGCATGGCAAAAGCGGTACGCCACAAAACAGGTTTTGATAATGTCAGCTCCATTATAATCTTCACCGGGTATGCCATTCCAGGATGGGTGGCAGGCGTTCTTATGCTTGTACTGTTTGCCTCCAATTTTGACCTGTTCCCGCTGGGCGGGTTGACCTCGGAACTGTTTGATGAAATGTCGTTGTTTGAAAAAGTATCAGATATTGCCTGGCATACCGTTCTGCCGCTATTTTCCTATGTCATCGGCTCTTTTACAGTGATGACACTTTTGATGAAAAATACGTTAATGGACAACCTGTCTTCTGATTATGTTAGAACGGCCATTGCCAAAGGGCTGCCGTTTAAAAAAGCGGTCTTAAACCATGCCATGAGAAACAGCCTGATCCCCATTGCCACAAGCTTTGGAAACAATATCTCCATTCTCCTGATGGGCTCGTTTTTAATTGAAAAAGTATTTAACATAAACGGGATGGGCCTTTTGGGGTACGAGTCCATACTTGACCGGGACTACCCGGTGGTCATGGGAATTCTGGTGATCTCTTCCCTGTTGTTTATGATCGGCAATATCCTGTCCGATATCTGCGTGGCTATTGTGGATCCCAGAGTAAGGTTCAAATAGAGTAAGGTTTAAGTAGGCTGAGATATTCAATTCGACAGGAATTTAAAAAGGGTAAAAATTAAATAAAGAAAGGTGAATACGTTAGGACAAAAAGGATGACACTAAACCCGGTTACCATAAAAAAGATCAAACGGTTTCGATCTATCCAGCGTGGATTCTGGTCGCTGGTTATTCTCGGGATCATGCTCTTTGTCTCCTTTTTTGCCGAAGTGTTTATCAATTCAAGGGCTTTATTGGTGAAGTATAACGGAAATCTTTATCTGCCCACCTATGGGAAAATGATACCGGGAACCACCTTTGGCCTTGACTACGCATACGAGACCAATTACCGGGAATTGAAAAAAAAATTTGATCAGGAAAAAAACGGGGATTTTGTGCTGCTGCCGCCGGTGCCGTTCAACCCTTATGAGAACGATTTAAAGCCCAATACCTATCCCCCGTTTAAGCCTTCTGTGAAAGAGCGTCATTTTTTCGGGACCGACAATGTGGGAAGAGATATACTGGCACGGCTAGTATACGGATTTCGAACAGCCATCTTCTTTTCCTTTGTGCTGTTGATTCTAAATTATACCATCGGCATTACCATTGGCTGTTCCATGGGATATTTCGGCGGGAAATTTGACCTTTTTTTCCAGCGGATTATTGAGATCTGGACCAATGTTCCTTTTTTATATGTGATTATCATCATCGCGTCCATCGTGATCCCCAATTTTATGATCCTGCTGCTGATCATGGCCTTTTTTGGCTGGATCGGCATCACCTGGGTGATGCGGACAATGACCTATAAAGAAAAAGAAAAAGAGTATATCCTGGCGGTGCGTTCTCTTGGCGCCTCCCATGCCCGGATCATTTTCAAGCACATTATTCCCAACACGATTTCAGTGATCGTGACCTATGCCCCGTTTGCAATCTCAGGCGGTATTGTTTCGTTGACATCTCTTGATTATCTGGGGTTCGGTCTTCCAGCCCCCACACCGTCCTGGGGGGAACTTCTCTCACAGGGCTGGCAGAATATGGATGCCTGGTGGATTGCATCTTCCGTTGTGGGCGCCCTTGTGATCACTCTGATGACGGTGACCTTCATCGGAGAGGCGATCCGTGAAGCGTTTGATCCAAAGCTGCATACAACCTATGAATAGTCTCCTTTTAGCCCGCGGTTAGCGGTCAGCTTTTAGCTGTCAGCATAATGGGAATAGTGCCAATCGGTTAGCTATCGTAAATCGCAGAAATAGATACCGATACACGGATATGGTTTTCTATCTCTCATATTTTAAAGCCCGTTGCGTGACAATCGATTTGCCTTTGGGTGATTCTTTTCTTATATGTTTTTAAGAATATATTTTTGAGAATCACTATAAAAGCTGTGTTCCGACAGCCGGGTGAACCATACGGAGATCTTAAATTTCCGGAAAAGCTCTGAATTAATTCAGTGAAAAAAAATTAAAATCAGGGTATGATGTGCTTTCCTGTTCCCGGAGAATTCAATTGGATTTCATGGAATGGTTAAAAAAATGCTTTTCCGGGAATAAATCTTACGTTTTATCGATCTAATATAATTGTAACTATGTTAAATCGTTTACCCGGATTCTTGTAAAATATGCGGGTAAAAGGAAACAAAGCGCTTTTCAAGCCGGCTGTTTTGGTTTAAATTTATAGGGTCAAAAAAATTAAATAGCAGAGGGGGATGTCTTTTGAAACCAACTGATGTTACAGATCCAGAATATTTCCATCGCGTTATTGACTGTCAGTTTGCATGCCCGGCACATACGCCTGTCCCGGAATATATCCGGTTGATTGCCGAAAAAAAATATGCAGATGCCTACATGATCAACTGGGAATCCAATGTTTTCCCGGGCATTTTAGGAAGGGTATGCGACCGCCCCTGCGAACCGGCATGCCGCCGCGGCAGGGTTGAAGATGATGCCGTTGCCATCTGCCGTTTAAAAAGGGTATGTGCCGATAAAAAAGGCGATATTAAAGATCTATTACCCAAAAAAATAAAAAAGAAAAATGGAAAAAAAGTAGGACTGATCGGGGGCGGTCCCGCCTCTTTGACCGTTGCCCGCGATCTGTTGCTGCTGGGGTATGATGTTGATCTTTATGATGATCAGTCAGCGGCCGGCGGCTTTGTTCGAAGCCAGGTACCCTCCTTCAGGCTGCCCAAAGATGTTCTGGATGAAGAGATAAATCAGATTCTCGATATGGGCGTTACCACACATCTGAACGCTTATATTAAAAGTCTCAAAGAATTTTTGACCAAAGACTTTGATGCGGTATTTATCGGCACTGGCGCGCCGCGCGGCAGGGATCTTGACCTGCCGGGGCGGCAGGAAGGCGATAAAGTTATTCATGTGGGTATTGAATGGCTGGGTGCGGTTCAGTACCAGCATGTTAAAAAGGCAGGCAGTACAACCCTTGTGATCGGTGGCGGGAACACGGCCATGGATTGCTGTAGAACCGCCCGAAGGCTGGGTGGGGAAAATGTGAATGTCATTATCCGGGGCAGCAAAGAGAATATGAAAGCATCCCCCTGGGAAATCGAAGATGCCCTGCGGGAGGATATCCCCATTCTTGAATTTTTGTCCCCCATTGATTTTGTGGTGGAAGACGGCCATTTAAAAGGGATGAACTTCAAACGAATGGAAACAGATAATGCCGGCGAAACCGTCTTTATCCCCTGTGACGAAGTCCTGCTTGCCGTGGGGCAGCAAAATGCATTTCCGTTTATTGAAAAAGATATCGGCATCGTTTTTGATGACCGCGGCCGGCCCCGTGTGGATAAGGTCACGTTTCAATCAGATCTTGAGAATGTCTTTTTTGGCGGGGATGCCGCCTTTGGCCCGGCAAACGTTATTACGGCGGTTGCCCATGGCCACAAAGCAGCGGTTTCCATCGACCTTTTCTGCCAGGGCAAAGACTTAAATGAAAGGCCGCAGCCTTTTACCACCCTGGCCGGGCAGAAGATGGGCATGAAGGACTGGATGTATGACAGCACCATCACCGTTGATGAACGACAGCAGGTCCCCATGGTGTCCAAGGTGAAGTCCATTAAAGACCGGCTTTTGGAAGTGGAGTTGGGATTTGACAGAAAAGCGGGTCTGACTGAATCACTTCGATGTCTCAATTGCGATATCCAGACGGTTTTCAACACCGATCTTTGCATAGAGTGCGATGCCTGTGTGGATATCTGTCCCACCACCTGTATCAATTTCATCAAAAACAGTGATGAAGATGAGCTTAGATCCGGATTGACCATACCGGCCCAAAACAGGGATCAGGCTCTTTATGTCTCCGACGTCCTGCCCACCGGCCGGGTCATGGTCAAGGATGAGGATGTCTGTCTCCACTGCGGCATGTGCGCGGAAAAATGTCCGACAGCAGCCTGGGGTATGCAGAAATATACCTATAAAACAGCAAAGGCAGGGCAACGATGAAGAAGCTGAAAAGTGTTAATGATTTTGTGGTTCGATTTGCCAATGTGAATGGTTCGGGATCCGCCAGTGCCAACAACATGTTTGCCAAAGCGGTCTTCAGGATGGGACTTCCGGTCAGTCCGAAAAATATTTTTCCCTCCAATATACAGGGGCTGCCCACCTGGTATGAAGTCAGGATCAGTGAAAAAGGCTATCTGGGACGGCGGGGTGGGTATGACTTTATCGTTGCCGTCAACGGCATTACGCTTAAAAAAGACTATGATGACCTGAACCCGGGCGGTTATTTTCTGTATGACTCAACCAAAGCCCTGACAGATGCTTATGCAAGAGAAGATGTCACACTGCTCGGCATGCCCTTAACAGATATCTGTAACCGCGAAATTGAAATTCCGAAATTAAGGCCCCTGCTTAAAAACATCATCTATATCGGCGCGCTGGCCTATCTGTTTGAAATGGATCTGTCTGTTCTTACCGATTCCATCACCAAACAGTTCAGCAAAAAGCCCAAGCTTGCCGAACCCAATATTAAATCCCTAAAACTTGGATTTGACTATGCCGAGAAACACTTTGCCGATGTGTGCAAGCTTCGGATCAAAAAAAGTGATAAAGCAAAAAAACAGATCCTGATGGACGGCAACACGGCCACAGCCCTGGGGGCTATATACGGCGGCGCCACCGTGGCCGGCTGGTATCCCATCACCCCCTCCACATCTGTTATAGAGGCATTTGAAAAATACACAAGTATTCTAAGGATGGATGAATCCGGTAAAAGAAAAGCGGCCATTATCCAGACGGAAGATGAACTGGCGGCCATGGGTATCGCTGTGGGTGCGGCATGGAACGGCGCAAGAGGTTTTACCGCCACCTCGGGGCCTGGTGTGTCCCTGATGAGTGAGCTTTTAGGGCTGGCCTATTTCAGTGAGATCCCTGTGGTACTGGTCAATGTGCAGCGGGTGGGTCCCAGTACCGGGATGCCGACCAGAACACAGCAAAGCGATGTTCTGGCCTGCGCCTATGCATCCCACGGGGACACCCGACATATCCTGCTGTTTCCATCCAACCCAACCGAATGTTTTGAAATGGCAGCGGACAGTTTTGATATTGCCGAGGCCCTTCAAACCCCGGTTATTTTAATCAGTGATCTTGACTTAGGAATGAATGACCATGTGTGTGAGCCTATGGAGTGGGATGACAAAAGGGTTTACAACCGGGGAAAGATGCTGGATGCCGATCAGCTTGACAGCTTGAAAAGCAGGTGGGGCCGCTATCTGGATACAGATGGTGACGGTGTCTGCTACAGAACGATTCCCGGCACCCATCCGGAAAAAGGGGCCTATTTCACCCGAGGATCATCGCACAACGAGTATGCCGGATATACAGAGAACAGTGATGACTATAGGCGCTGCATGGAACGGCTGGATCTGAAATGGGAAACCGCTAAAACCCATACGCCGGCACCGGTCATTAAACACAATACTGAGAAATCAGATCTGGGAATTATCTTCTACGGCACCACGGCCAGCGCTGCTTATGAGTCAATGGATCAGCTTAAACAAAAAGGCATTGTCCTCAATACCATGCGGCTTAGAGGGTTCCCGTTCCAAAATGAAGTCCTGGAGTTCATTGAGTCGCATGACCGGGTCTTTGTCATTGAGCAGAACCGTGACACCCAGATGCAGACTCTTTTAATCAACGAATTTAATGTGGATCCCAATCTGCTGATTCCCATTTCACATGTTGACGGTACACCCATTGATGCGGCATCGATCACCCGGGCCGTTGAAAAGATGATATCCCAAACCCAGAACACCCAAGCTTCAAAGGAAGGTGCCATATGAGTTCACGACGCCCGGTTTTCCGCCATCCGAATCTGCCGAAGAACGATTTGGGATACACCCGCAAAGATTATGAGGGTCTGGATTCCACCCTTTGTGCCGGATGCGGCCACGATTCCATTACCAACGCCATTATCCAGGCCTGTTTTGAACTTCCAATAGAACCCCATAGGGTGGCCAAACTGTCCGGCATTGGCTGTTCATCAAAAACACCCACCTATTTCTTAGGTAAATCCCACGGGTTTAATTCGGTCCACGGCAGAATGCCCTCCATTGCCACCGGCGCCAATATGAGCAACAAAGAGCTTCACTATATCGGTGTTTCCGGAGACGGCGATACCGCCTCCATCGGCATGGGGCAGTTTGTTCATGTTGTCCGGCGTAATCTGAATATGACCTACGTTGTTATGAACAATGGATGCTACGGCCTGACCAAAGGGCAGGATTCCGCCACGGCCGACAAGGGGTCGGCCAGCCGGAAAGGGCGTCCCAACCCTTTTGAATCCATTGATTTGTGCGGAACCGCCCTTCAGATGGGGGCCGGGTTTGTCGCCAGGGGATTCTCCGGGGATAAGGAACACCTGGTACCGCTGCTCAAAGCAGCCATGAAGTATAAGGGGTTTGCCCTGGTGGATGTGATTTCGCCCTGCGTGACCTTCAATAATACCGGGACATCCACCAAAAGTTACCTCTGGGTTCGTGATCATATGGAGGCCACGGCCACCTTTGACCTGGTGCCACCAAGATCTGAAATTACGGCCAGCTACAAAGAAGGGGAAACCAAATCCATAACGCTTCATGACGGCAGTGTGATTCACCTGCACAAAAGTGACAACACCCATGATGTGACCAACCGGCGTTCGGCCATTGATGCCCTTGAAGAGCACCGTGATAAAGGGCAGATTCTAACCGGAATTATCCATCTGAATGAAGCAGCCCCGGATACCCACGATATTCTTGAAACAACGGACAGGCCCCTGAACGCCTTGTCACAACAGGAGCTTTGCCCGGGTAACCAAAAACTCAAAGATCTGATGGATACATTTCGATAAAATAGATGGGAAGATGCCCACAGCCTGGATGGTTTTTGTGTTTGGACCTCGGGGTGTAGAAGTTGGCGCATCTCGAATAAAATTGATTTTTTAAAACAAGGTGAGTCCGGCATATTGTCAGGACTCACCTATCCCGAATATTTCATGAGAATATGAGTAATAATATTAAAACATTCAATGATGGTCATCGGTTATAATACTATTGTGCCCTATAATGCAGGAGACAATGTGTCACCTTTCAGGCGAAACGATTTTACCTCGTTTGCTTCGTTACAGGCTGTTCGCAGTAAAGCAGCTACAGCTTCACAACCTGATGCCTTGCAGACAGGCCAAACTCGTTTCGTGAAATATGCGGGCTATGTTTGTTACAAAGTTCGACGTAGTTTTTTTGCAGGCCCTTGCATGCCCGTCGTCTATCCTGCTGAATTGATATAGGTTTCAATCCCCTTTTCAAGTGTGTCTATCATTTCACGAAAACGCGTCTCATCAGGTTCCAGAAGTGTCATTCTAAACCCCTGCCGATCGGTATTAAATGATGAAAGCGGAACCAGGCAGATGCCGGTGGCGCCCAGCATGTAATAGACAAACCGTTTGTCCGGGGATGTCTCCGGATCCTCAATAAGATTTTCAATAAGGCTTTTGACCTCCGGATTTGAGATGGGCAGGGACTGGTCCCCATTAATTTTGCCGGTCTCAAATGCGATGCTCATATAAAAAGCACCATCGGCCCGGTTGACCAGTATGCCGGGGATTTTTTTCAGCCTTTCGTAGGTGATGGTCGAGAACCGCTCATAGCGCAGGCGTCTTTCTTCCAGGTGTGCCTGGAACTTGGGGTGTTGAAAAATATGGGGAAAGGCTTTCTGGGGCAGGGTGGTTGAGCAGACCTCAACCATTTTTGCACCAAGGATGGTTTGAATATAAGTGTTAAATTCAGAATTTTTATGGGCATTGTACGCTTCTATCCAGCCGCATCTTGCACCGGGCCATGGCAGTTCTTTTGAAATTCCTTTCATGGAAATGGCCGGCACATCGCCGATCACGGCGGCCAGAGGTTTGGATTCTTTGTCATTGTAGATCAGGTTCTGATAAATTTCATCGGCAATAATAAACAGATCGAATTCTTCAGCTATGGCGACAATTTCTTTGAGAACACTCTCCGGCATGACCACGCCTGTGGGATTGTCAGGATTGATGATAAGAATGCCGGCCACCGCAGGATTATACTTAACCCGGCGTCTTAGTTCCTCAATATCCGGGAGCCAGTTGTTGTCCGGGTCAAGGGGATAGCAGACCGGGGGGAGACCGGCATGGGCGGCTTCAGATGAGGAGTGCGTCGTGTAGGTGGGAGATGGGGTGATCACCCGTGCTGTACGCCGTAAAAACCCATATACCTTGGTAATGGCATCTCCCAGTCCGTTGAAAAAGATGATGTCGTCAGGGGTGATCCGGCAATGGCCGTTGCTGTTGTTCATGTCAGCCAGATACTGCCGGGTCTCGAGCAGTCCCTGGGTTGGGCAGTACCCGTAGCAGTCGTCCTCCATGGCAAGCTTTGATACAATTTCTTTCATCCATGACGGGACCTTTTCCCCTTTTGCCACAGGGTCCCCGATATTCTCCAGATAAACCTCTTGCCCCATTTCATTGAGCTTGTCAGCGACCTGGATGATGTTCCTGATTTCGTATTTTAACTCTTGTGCGCCAATATGTACAATTTTCGTCCGCATGGGGAGGTGCTCCTTGGGTTTTTGTTTTAAACTAAAAAAGGCTGCATCCGGCTGCAGCCCTAAAATAAAAAAAGGCTGCAAAGTGTTAACTGCAGCCCTGGAAATTTTAATCAGTAAATCAGATCACTGTCTAACCTCCGGGACTGCGCGACTCGCAGCCGCCGCAGCAGCACAGTATGCTAAAGAGAGTGTCAGTGTGTAAATATTTATCATGATTAAAACCTGTCTATTAATTTTTAAAGTTAAGCTATTACCATACTCATTTGCGGTTGTCACGGGAAAATATCAGACCATGGTTCATTACCATTACGTTTCTCGATACTTTTTTCTTAAGAAGGCCAGTTCAAGGTGGGTCTCGATCCTGTTTAACACTAAATGGGACTCAATCGGCTTTGTTGTGAAATCGTCACCACCGGCATCAAAACACTTTTCAATATCTTTCAAGTCAGCATTGCCGGTGCAAAATATAACAGGGAGATGGCATGTTTTAGAACTGTTTTTTAATTTTTTGCAAACCTCAATCCCATCCATGTCCGGCATCACAAGGTCCAGCAGAATCAGGTCGGGCATTTTGCTTTTAACAGCTTTTAACGCTTCTTCACCGCTTTGGGCCAATGAAACCTTATACCCGGCGTATGATAACAGTTTTGCAATCATTTGAAGATTAGATTGATTATCATCCACTACCAGAATTGATGAACTTGAAAAATTTTCCATACTGTTTTAACCTCGCAGGTGGTTTTTCCCAATTGTCGTATTCTGAATTGTTTTTGAATAAAAATCAAGAAGGGGAATGCAGCGCCTCTTTGAATAGGGATCATTCGTATTGAGTTTCGCACAAACATTATAGCCAGAAGTGCTCACCTTTCAAAAGGCGTTGATTCATAGACAAAGTCAACAGTTCAAAGAACCCATAATCTTTTAGAAAAATCAAACTGATGGGTTTTCAAACAATTGATTTATACATTTTAGATAATCTACGTTTTTACAGGGTTTTGATAGATGATCAATATATGAATCTTTCTTCTTTAAATCCTTAATTGACTCTAAAAATACTATATTGCCGGAAATAAAAAGAATTGGGATCTTTTTATTTTTTTCCCTGGCATGATGATATACGTCCATGCCGTTAAATTTTCCTGGAAGAACATAATCCAAACTGATTAAATCATATTCATTTCTATCCAGTAGATCTAATGCTACCTGACCGTTACTGGCAATATCCACTTTATGATTACAAGGTTCATGCGTCAGCACATTATATTGGACATCTGAAATATCATGCTCGTCTTCAACAAGAAGAATATACTTTTCAAAGCTGATCTTTTCTTTTTTGACCTTTTGAATGTCTACATTTGTTAATTCTTTTTTTATAATCGGCAAATTGATAGTTACTTTTGTACCTTTTTGAGGTTCGGATTTTATCGAAATACTTCCTTTATGCTGTTCAATATACTTCTTCACATTGGACATACCGTAACCTGTTCCCTTAATACCAAGTTTATACATACCTGTTATATCCTTGCTGCCTTTAAGAGTAGAGGACGGTTCATAAATTTTATCGAGGAAATTCGAAGGTATGCCGCACCCGTTATCATCAATTTCTATAAAAATTAGTTCTCTGTGATGATATGTATGAACAATTATTTCCGGTCGCTCAGTAAGGCTTAAGGCATGTATTGAATTTTGAATAATATTTACCATTGCATGCTCGATCATTCCCGAATCAGCGAGGAGATCTGGTATCCCGTGGCCATACCTTCGCATTACATTGATACCTTCGAGATCCTTTTTTAGGAGATTCAAAACGAGGTCTATTTTTTCATCAATTGAAAAGAATTCCTGTTTGGGTTCCTGGTCCTTGGCAAAAGCTACAAGATTTTTTGTCAAATTTTTTCCACGAATGGTCTGTTTATGGATCAATTCCAGCCTTTTTTTAGTCTTTTCATCTGGACTGTAAGCCAATGCAAGCTCACTGTTGCCCATAATAATACCTAAAATATTATTAAAATCATGGGCCATCTTTCCTGCTACCCGACCAACTAAGGATAACTTTTCATGTTCAGCTATAATTTTATTAACCCTTATTTTTTCTTCCTCAGACTTTTTTAATTCTGTGATGTCAATCGTCTGAACAATAACATTTGACACTTTTTTATTGTTATCCAAAATTGGTGTAAGTACGGTTTTAATTGTTTTATGGGTGGCATTTTTTACATCAACATGGTCAACCGCTGCAAAATCGTAATCGATTATAATACTTGCGGGTTCTCCTTTATCAAAGACACTTTTTACAACCGGCATGAAGCCTTTTTCCTCGATGACGGAATCTTGGAATAAATTATACTTCCCAATCACTTCGTCTTCGGTTGCTCCAAAGAAGTCCAGACAGGCTGGATTGGTTCTGATAGCAGTTCCATGCTCATCAGAAATCCAAGTGCTCAAAGCGGCACTTTCAATTACTTTATCAAGAAACTCTGATTTTTGTTTTAGATTTTCCAAGAAGTCCTTATAGGAAGCTGTATAGACTTTTATTATAGGTATTGTTAGCAATAAAAAGAAAAAAACTGTTGTAATGGATTTAAATAAATTGGTCTGTAACAAACCTTTGACATAGGTAATGTCAAAGTCTGCACACGCAAGGTATTTAATCCCTCCTGGTGATCTTTCTGGGACCATTACAGTTCTGACAGTCCCCCATTTATCACTAACAGTCTTGTAGGTTGGTGTATCTTTATCAAAAGCATCATAAAAATTTTCATCGGCACCTTCATATTCGTAAAAATAAAATGTTCCTCTTTCATTTTCCGGGTCTGCTACTAAATCACTGGCCACAAAAAAGAGTTTGTCCTCCTTTTTAATAACGGTATAGTTATATTGAAAACCGGCTTCTTGGACGAATCTTGTCAGTTTGTTTGCAAGATATTTGTCCTCATCAATTGAGATGGCTTGTGCATCTGTCGCTCTATCATGAAAATCATTCGGCAAAGCGTATTTCAGTGAAATTGCTTGATTATATAACTGTTTATCTATCTGTTCCAAAATTTCATCTTTATTTTGACGATAACTCAGGAATCCATAGAGGAGTATTGCAACTATAAAAAGTATTATCGAAAGAATGAAAAGCAACTTGTTATGTGATTTTAACAAAGGCATCTTTTTTCTCTATGGTAAAGGATTCTATTTTTTGGGGATCTTGTTTAATAGTTATCCTACCTTAGAACCTATCTCAGCGTCAATCTTATCATTTAAATATAGATTCAAAAAGGTTATAGCATTGGATGAATCCAACCTCAGTCTATGTCCTTAAGAAATTACAAACAGTTAAGGCCCAAACAGTTTTTACTTATAAGTGCTCTGTTTTTGAGGTTGGGACTAAAGCGAGCAATGATAGACAAAGTCAACAGTTGCTGATGGCGAGTTATATTCAATTTTTTATATTGGTACGTTTAAAGAAAAAGGATCGGAATTAAATTAATTCTTAAGCACTTTTCGGATGGTTTTAGCCATTTCCTTTTTAAGTATTGGTTTTGTTAAAAAGCCCTTTATTCCAAAAGCAATGGCTTTTTCTTCAGTGATCACTGCGCTAAATTCAGTGCATAGAATCACGGGCATTTTTGGACGAATAGCAAATACTTGTTTTATCATTTCTAAACCGGTCATATGAGGCATGGTCATATCGGTGATCACCAAATCAAATTTATTTGGATCAGATTGAAACTCTGCAAGAGCTTTTCGACTACTTATAAACTCATAAACTTTATAGCCAAAGTCTTCCAACATGGTTTTTGTCATATCTAAAATATACTCCTCATCATCAACAACAAGTATTCGTTCAGTACCGGTTGGAATAGGCTCGTCTTCTTGCCCCTCTATGATGTCTGTTCCACTTTCAAGCCTCGGAAAATAAACATTTACAGTTGTCCCTTCTCCTGGTTCACTATAGATTTTAATTTGCCCATTAAAGCTTTTAACAATACCAAGCACAACTGAAAGTCCGAGCCCTGTCCCTTCTCCTTCTGGTTTAGTGGTGAAATAAGGATCAAATATTTTGTCCACTGTCGCTTGAGTCATGCCATGACCTGTGTCACTAACCTCCAGTTTGATATATTTACCTGGAGTTAATTCAAGCTTTTCAAAGGCGAAATCCTTTTGTTTAATTTCAATTTTCGAAAGGGTAATCCCTAAAATACCGCCAGATTCCCGCATAGCATGATACGCATTGGTGCATAAATTCATAACGATCTGATGCAACTGGGTCAAGTCTGCAAGGATAGCCCCACAATCTGACCTGATATTCTCTCGAAATTCAATAGTTGTCGGTATTGAAGACCTTAAAAGTTTGAGTGCTTCTTTTATACCGAGGTGGGGTTGAACAGGTCTCAGTTCATTTCCGGTCTGCCTACTGAATAATAATATTTGTTGAACAAGATCTTTGGCTCTTAATGCTGATTCCAGAATTCGATGCTGATGTTTAAGCGCTTTGCTATCTGGTGGCAGACTACCTTTCAATAACTCAGCATATCCCAGAATCGGACCTAATATATTATTAAAATCATGCGCGATACCACCAGCCAGAGTCCCTATTGCTTCCATTTTTTGGGCTTGTCGGAGTTGAGATTCAAGATTGCTTTTGGTTTTCTCAATTTGTTTTCGTTCTGTTATATCTTGGACAAGGGAAGCCACACCCATTCCTTTACCATCATGGTCTAATAAAGGAGTATTATACCATTCACAAATGATGACCTTACCATCTTTGGTTACATTTTCATTGGTTGATTCAGTACCCCCCTTAAGGTTTATCAAATCATCCCAAATTGATTGAACCTGATTTTTAATGTTATTAGGAATAATTAATTCGAACCCACTTTTTCCGATTGCTTCATCCTTTGTATATCCAAATATGTTCTCAGCAGATTTATTCCATTGGGTTACTTTAAAATTAAGGTCCCACTCAACAACACCCAAGGGAGTATGCTCAATATGGATTGATAGTCTTTGTGCAGAATCTGCCAGTTCTTCTTCAGATTGGATCAGAGCCTGGTTTTGTTGGTCCAGGTCTCTATGAGATTTGAACAGATCCGATGACATTCGGTTGAATGCTCTGCTCAGCTGACCAATTTCATCCTTAGTTTTTACTTGGACTTTCTGACCAAGTTTGCCTGATGTCATTTGGTTAATGGCATCTCGCAATTGCATCAATGGTTTTAAAATCGCCCTTGATAAAATAAGATTTAATATAAAAAGCATTGCCAGTAATATAAGGGAAAGAAGAAACAAGTTTTTAATAAGTGTAAACTGCTGCGTTTTTTTTAACTCCTCGATCGAATAAAGAATTTTAATAAAACCGATACGTTCTCCAATTAGTCTTATTTCTTGGAAATATATTACCAAATCGATATCATTGATTCGTTCTCGGGTCATTGAAATCACACCATTAGATATCTTTTTTTCCAATTCTGTTAGATGCATTTTTATATCAAATTGGCTCTGGTTTTCTATGAGATTGCCTGTCTCATCATAAACATAAATCCCCACAATCCCTTCAATACTGGACATTTGAGTGAGACGAATTTTTATCGCTCGAACCTGCCGGTCAAATATTTCATTTGACAGAGGTTCTTTATCTCTTTCCACAAGCGTTCTAAGCAGGATTTTTGTCTGTGCCATTGCTTTATTGAGGTTCTTTTTTTGAAGAGGGACCTCAATACTTATAAAAATCAGTGCAATAAAGAAAAATGTGATCATTATTGCGCTGTTTATTTTCAGACTTAATTTTGAATTTTTCAGTGACAGCATATTAGGATTCGATGAATTTTATAAGTATCATTCATTGTTTTCAAGTTTCACATCGCGTTAGGGAGCTATCGATTTGACAAATACTCGTTTATTATTTTCCATCTTCATTAT